>JAKEHO010000001.1 GCA_022614965.1 Gammaproteobacteria bacterium | reverse complement strand
TGGGCTACAAGTTCCAGTTTGTCACCCTGGCTGGATTTCATGCCCTGAACTACAGCATGTATCACCTCGCCCGCGACTACAAAGAGCGGTACATGTCGGCCTACGTCGAGTTGCAGGAGGCTGAGTTCGCCGAAGAAGCGTTTGGTTACACCGCGACCAAGCACCAGCGGGAGGTGGGAACCAGCTACTTCGACGCTGTCGCTCAGGTGATCTCCGGTGGCACGTCCTCCGTCGCGGCGCTAGCGGGCTCGACCGAAGAAGGACAGTTCGACGATGCGCCACTGACCAAGGTCGCAAAGTAGGTTCGTGCGGCAAAGATCATGCGCATTCTGCGGCGCCTGTGATGTGGGGCTCGCTGGATCATTTGTCACCTTATGAATTGACAGCGCGGATGTCGTTTGAATAAGGATAAGCTTGAGTATCGATCGATGGCCTATAAGTACATTGAAGTCCCCAATTGGGGTGCGCCGATCACGCTCAATCCGGATTATTCCCTCAAGGTCCCGGCTTGCCCCGTCATTCCGTTTATCGAAGGGGATGGTATCGGTATCGATGTGACCCCGGTCATGCGCCGGGTCGTGGATGCGGCTGTTGCAAAGGTGTACGGTGACGAGCGCGCTATCGCTTGGATGGAAGTCTACGCCGGGGACAAGGCCGCAGCGCTTTACGGTGAGGGCAACTGGTTGCCGCAGGAAACCCTGGACGCGATGCGGCGCTATGTCGTGTCCATCAAGGGACCGTTGAGCACACCGGTGGGCGAGGGGATCCGTTCTTTGAATGTTGCCATCCGTCAGAAGCTAGATCTCTATGCCTGTGTGCGGCCCATCCGTTTCTTCCCAGGCACGCCGACGCCGATGAAGGACGCGACGGCCACCGCCATGCTGGTGTTCCGGGAGAATACCGAGGACATCTACCTCGGTATCGAATGGCCGGCGGGCTCCGATGGAGCGAAGCGGGTCATTCGTTTCCTCCAAGAGGAAATGGGCGTCACCCAGATCCGATTCCCTGAGACCTCGGGCATAGGCATCAAGCCCGTATCCAGAGAAGGGACCGCACGGCTGGTACGCAAGGCCATAAAATGGGCGATGGATAACAATCGCAGGTCGGTGACTCTGGTGCACAAGGGCAACATCATGAAATACACTGAGGGAGCCTTTCGCAACTGGGGCTACGAAGTGGCCATGCAGGAGTTCGGCGCGGTCCTGATCGATGGGGGCCCCTGGTGCCGTATTACGAATCCGGAAACCGGGCGGGAGGTCGTCGTTAAAGATGTCATCGCCGATAATTTCCTTCAGCAGATCCTGTTGAAACCGGAAGAATTCGATGTCATCGCGACGCTTAATCTGAACGGTGACTATATCTCCGATGCGCTGGCGGCGCAGGTCGGCGGCATCGGCATCGCCCCCGGAGGCAACATCGGCGATGGCATCGCTGTCTTTGAGGCGACCCATGGCAGTGCCCCAAAGTACGGGGGCAAAGACCGTGTCAATCCGGGTTCCATCATCCTCTCAGCGGAGATGATGCTGCGTTACATGGGTTGGATCAGGGCCGCAAATTTGATTCTCCGGGGCGTAGCCCGTGCGATCACATCGAAGACAGTGACCTACGACCTGGCCCGGGTCCGGGCTGGTATCGCCGCGAGGCAACTCGATGCTGAGGCTGGCGGCAAGCGAAACGTCGAGGACGAACTGCAGCGTCTGATGCCCGGTGCAACGCTCGTCAGTTGCTCCGGTTTTGGCGAGGCCGTGATCCAGCGCATGGGAAATCCGCCGCGCCGCCGGGCGCGAGTCAAGGCCGCGAAGCGAGCCGTGTAACGTTCCTATCCCCGGTTGCATGGGGTCGCTGAACGGAATGCTTCAGGCGAGTAATCTCGCCAATATCCGCTCGTAGATCGTCGAGAGTGTGTCCAGATCTTTCAGACGGACACATTCATTTACCTTGTGAATGGTGTCATTGACCGGACCAAGCTCCACGACCTCCGCTCCGGTTGGTGCAATGAAGCGCCCGTCTGAAGTGCCCCCGCTGGTGTTGAGCTTGGCCTCAATCCCAGTCAGCTCGCGAATGGAACTCTGGGTCGCCTCGATCAAAGGGCCAGGGGTTGTGAGAAAAGGCTCGCCGGAGAGGCGCCAATCAAGCTCATAGTTGGTTTCAAACTGATCCAAAAGCGCCTCGACACGATCGGTTAACTCCTTGTGGGTGACTTCGCTTGAATAGCGGAAATTGAACTTCACCTCCAAGTTTGCCGGCGTGACGTTGTCGGCCCCGGTACCCGCGTTGATATTGGAGATCTGAAATGTCGTGGGTGGGAAGGACAGGTTTCCTTGATCCCAGGTCGTCGAGCAGAGCGCTGCCATCACAGGGGCAAAACGGTGTACCGGGTTGATCACGCGATCCGGATAGGCTGCATGCCCCTGTACCCCTTTAATTGTCAGTTTGCCGTTCAATGAACCCCGGCGTCCGTACTTGATCACGTCACCGAGCTCTTTGTGGCACGATGGCTCACCGACCAAACACCAGTCGATCGTCACGCCGCGGTCATGCAGATGCCGTATCACCCTGGCCGTGCCGTCGACGGCAGAACCTTCCTCGTCGCTGGTGATCAGAAAGGCAATGGTGCCTCGATGCTCGGGATAGCGCAGCACGTAACGTGCGCCCGCACTGACCATAGCCGCCACACTGCCTTTCATGTCCGCCGCACCACGCCCGTACAAATAGCCGTCACGGATCTCGGGCACGAAGGGGTCCGAGTGCCAGGCATCCAACGGGCCAGGGGGCACCACATCCGTGTGCCCGGCAAATACGAACAGGGGTTTACCGTCTCCATGCCATGCCCAGAGGTTGTCTACCTCCCCATAGTGGAGTGGCTCGATAATAAATCCGACCTCAGCAAGCCGTTCGGCAATATACTCTTGGCAGCCTTCATCCCTCGGCGTCACGGATGGACGCCCGATGAGATCAACGGCAAGTTCCGTGGTCACGCTCATCGTGCGCGTTGCCTCCTCGACGTTGCGTTCGGGTGCTCGATCTCAGCGAGCCTTTTGACTGCGATCCGAACAAACTTCGGGTCCCTCTCACAGCCAACAAAGCGGCGATTGAGTAGAAGCGCGGCGACCCCTGTAGAGCCTGAGCCTGCGAAGGGGTCGAATACCTGGTCGCCGCGATGGGTGCTGGCCTTCAGGCACCGTTCGATCAACTGCAAAGGTTTCTGGGTCGGATGTTTGCCGTAGCGCTTCTCGGAGGCCCCGGGCGTCGGCATACGCCAGACGTTTTGCATCTGCTTACCGCCGTTCACCTTGCGCATGGCCTTGTAGTTGAATGTGTAGGGTTTTTTATTACCCTTTTTTGCCTTCGTCGCCCACAAGATGAGTTCGGTGGCGTGCGTGAAGCAACGGCAGCCCAGGTTTGGAGGTGGGTTGGGTTTCTCCCAGATGATGTCGTTGATCACACGGTAGCCAAGTTCCAACATGGCCATGCCAACACTCAGATAGACATGCAGCGTGCCGGTGACCCAGATGGTGCCTGAAGGTTTTAGCAATCGATAGCAAGCGGTGAGCCACTCTTTGTTGAATTCGTGATCGGCGGTCAATCCTTGGCTGCGATCCCAGGTCCCTTTGTTGACCGTAGTGCGGCGCCCTGCCACACAGGTCGTCCCGTCATTGGAAAGCAGATAGGGTGGATCGGTCCAGATGCAGTCAACACTTGCCTCAGGCAGCAGTGCCATCACTTCCAGCTGATCCCCGCGATATAACACTGACTCGCGGCTCTGGGACTGCCAGGCGATAGTGGCCGTTGATAGCATGATAGAGTCGCTCGAGATCGGGTTAACCTATTGCTTTGCGGTTAGTTCTTCCGGCGCCAAGGCCTTGATACTGAGGGCATGGATATCCGTCTTCATCAAATCGCCCAAGGCCTCATACACTAGGCGATGACGCGCCACAGAGGATTGCCCCGAAAAGCGCTGCGAGACAATGCGGACGCTAAAATGACCGGCTTCGCTTTCTCCGCCCAGATGACCAACATGTTGAGCGCTGTCATCCACGATATCGAGTTGCGAGGGGGCTAACCTTTCTTGCAACCGTTGCCGGATCCGGGATAGGCGGTCGTCATTCATCATGGCAAGACCTTCTTGAAAGGCTTAACGGCGACGTGTTTATATACCCCCGCCTCGATGTACGGGTCCGCCTCCGCCCATGACTGGGCGCTCTCCAGGGAGTCGAACTCCGCGACGATGAGGCTTCCCGAAAATCCCGCCGGCCCCGGATCCTCAGAATCGATCTGCGGATGCGGACCCGCAAGTAATAACCGTCCTTGTTTTTTAAGGTCCTGCAATCGTTCAATGTGCTTGGAGCGCGCTCGTTTTCGCCGCTCAAGGCTATCATCCACATCTTCACTCAAGATGGCGTAGAACATACGCTCACTCCTTCGTATCTTCTGCCTGGCCGATGTAGCGTGCCATATAGACGGCCTGGCCTAACACAAATACCAAAGTCAGTCCCATGAGGCCGAAGAGTTTGAAATTGACCCATGTGGCCGTATCAAAGTTATACGCCACATAGAGGTTGGCGAGCCCGAGGACGATGAAGAACGCAACCCAACTTAAATTAAGCCGTGCCCAAACCAGGTCGGGCAAACTCACGTTGCCCCCCATGATACGTTGCAGCAGATTCTTGCCTCCGATGAGCTGGCTCCCAAGAAATACCACCGCAAAGAGCCAGTTGACGGCCGTTGGTTTCCACTTGATGAATCGCTCGTCTTGCAGGAGGAGCGTAGCGCCACCGAGCAAGAGGATGAGGCTAAGGGTTATCAGGTGCAGTGTCTCGACGCGGCGAAATTTTAGCCAATAGATTCCGACCTGAACGATGGAGGCGACAATTGCCACGGCCGTCGCCAATAAAATGCCCACCTTTGGATCCTCAGGGATGTAAAAGGCAATAAAAAAAAGAAGGACCGGGAAAAAGTCGAACAGAAATTTCATGGTATGGGGTCCTTATGGGCAGGCCAATGATAGCGAAAAACGACCACCTGCTCCATTGGCTTAAAGCGGCACACCGGTGAACTCTGAAGCGAGACATGCTCCGCCACTGCCGCAGCTGCTGTTCTGTGTTATCGTAGCCTAACCGTGGCGCAGTATTTTCGTATTCATCCTAAAGACCCGCAAAAGCGGTTGATCCAACAGGCAGCTAAGATCATGCGCGACGGCGGTGTGGTCGTTTATCCGACTGATTCTTGTTATGCCCTGGGGTGCCAGATTGGAGATAAGGCCGCGGTGGAACGGATCCGCCGCCTGCGCAGATTAGGCCCCCGGCACAACATGACGCTGGTTTGCAGCGACCTATCGGAGATTGGCGTCTACGCGAGAGTGGAAAACACGGCGTACCGTCTGATCAAGGCGCTGACACCCGGCCCCTATACCTTTATCCTCAAGGCCACCCGCGAGGTACCGAGGCGCCTGCAAGACCCAGAGCGCAGAACGATTGGGCTTAGAGTGCCCGATAACGTGATCGCCCGTGCATTGATGGAGGCCCTTGGCGAACCCAGCATGAGCACCACCCTCATCTTGCCCAACGGGGGTATGCCCCTGACCGATCCAGAGGACATTAGCGAGAAATTGGCTCATGAGGTGGAGCTGGTCATCGATGGTGGGATCGGCGGGCTAGAGCCCACCACCGTTCTTGACCTGGTCGATGAGATGCCGCGTGTGTTACGAAAGGGGAAAGGAGATATTTCGTTGTTTGAAGACTGACAGGGATCGGTAAGCCTGGAAAGTAGGTGGCGTCCGCTATTCCCCCATTTCTCCATCGCTTGGCTTGGGCGGTATAATGAGTTTGTGCCCGCTAACGCCCCGCTATACCTACCGTGCTGATAGGCCCTGGGCTCCTTGGGACACAAGGCCCGAGCGCTGTGTCCGGCACGGGCTCTGTTGTGTTGCCTGCTGGTGGATCCTTCCCGTGATAAGTGACGGGACCGAGGATCATGTCATTTGCTGAGGGGGAATTTTGACAAATAGTTCAAACCGGCGCGTGCTCTCCGGAATGCGTCCCACCGGAGCGCTTCATCTTGGGCACTATCATGGCGTGCTGGAGAATTGGATCAGGCTACAGCACGAGTATGAATGTTTCTTTTTCGTTGCCGACTGGCACGCCCTGACGACCGAATACGAGGATCCAAGGATCATCTCTGAAAGCGTCTGGAGTATGGTAGTCGACTGGCTTGCGGCGGGCATCAATCCGGGGGCTGCCAAGCTGTTCATCCAATCAAGGGTGCCCGAGCACGCCGAATTGCATGTGTTATTGTCCATGATCACGCCGCTCGGCTGGTTGGAAAGGGTCCCTTCCTACAAGGAACAGCAACAGAATCTTGGGTCAAAAGATCTCTCGACCTATGGATTTTTAGGCTATCCGCTCCTGCAGGCGGCTGACATTCTTATCTACAAGGCGGGTTGCGTGCCGGTGGGTGAGGATCAGGTGGCGCATGTGGAGCTCGCCCGGGAAATTGCGCGCCGTTTCAACTATCTTTATGGCCGGGAACCTGGTTTCGAGGACAAGGCCGAGGCAGCAGCGCGCAAGATGGGGAAAAAGAACGCCCGGCTATACTTTGACCTACGCAAGCGCTTTCAAGAGCAGGGTGATGAGGCGGCGCTCGAAACAGCGCACGCTTTACTTGGTGCGCAGCAAAATATTTCCATCGGCGACAAAGAACGCCTCTATGGTTATCTTGAAGGCGTCGGTAAGGTAATATTTCCTGAACCTCAGGCTCTTCTGACGCCTGCGTCCAAGATGCCGGGCCTGGATGGCCAGAAGATGTCCAAGTCATACGGTAACACCATTGCGCTCAGAGAAAATCCAAGCTCAGTCGAAGAGAAGCTTAGAACCATGCCCACCGATCCAGCGCGTGTCCGCAGAAGGGACCCGGGGGATCCAGACAAATGCCCCGTGTGGAAATTTCACGAGATCTATTCGAATGACGATGTCAAAGGGTGGGTAACGCAAGGTTGTCGAACAGCGGGTATTGGGTGCCTTGAGTGCAAGCAGCCGTTGATCGATGCGGTATTGGCCGAGCAAGCGCCCATCCGCGAAAGGGCACAGGAATATCTCGACGATCCAGAGACGGTGCAGATGATCATCGCGGAAGGGTGCGATGCAGCGCGTGATGTGGCGCGCGAGACCCTGGACGAGGTCCGCCAGGCAATTGGGTTGGTATACCGATAGGCAATCAACATGTCGAGAACAGACGAACTAATTACCGGTTCAGGAAGTGCGCAGCAGGAGATGCCCTTTGCGATCATACAGGGTCAGCCCATCACCGAGCTGCCCCGCGACCTCTACATCCCGCCAGACGCGCTTGAGGTAATCCTCGAGGCATTTGAGGGCCCGCTTGATCTGTTGCTCTACCTCATCAAGCGCCAGAACATCGATATCCTCGATATCCCGGTTGCAGAGATTACCCGACAGTATATGAGCTATATCGAGCTAATGAAGGAATTGCAGCTCGAGCTCGCTGCGGAGTACTTGGTCATGGCAGCAATGCTTGCAGAGATCAAATCACGTATGTTGCTGCCATGGCCTACGGAAGCGGAGGATGAAGAGGATCCCCGAGCGGAATTGATCAGACGACTTCAGGAGTATGAGCGCTATAAACAGGCGGCTCAGCGGTTGGACGGGCTGCCCAGGCTTGAACGTGATGTTTTTCCAGTGTCAGCCGAAGTCCCTGATAAACGAGTGGTTAAATTGCAACCCACCTTGTCTCTCAACCAATTGCTCGAGGCGTTTCGTGATGTGCTGACGCTGGCCGAGATGTTTTCGCGCCATCATGTCCGGCGAGAACCTCTTTCGATGCGCGAGCGAATGTCCGCGGTGCTTGCACAGCTACGGCCTGATCATTTTACCGCCTTCACGACGCTTTTCAGTGTCGAAGAGGGACGGGCCGGTGTGATCGTGACCTTTCTCGCAATTTTGGAACTTCTTAGGGAAACACTAATCGAGATTGTGCAGAACGAACCCTATGGACCTATTTACGTAAAGGCAGCTGCATGAACACGGAACAATTGAAAAAGATTATCGAGGCAGCGCTCCTAGCTGCTGAGGCGCCGCTTGATTTAGAGCGACTCGCAGAGCTTTTTGATCCGGACGATCAGCCACGTCGGGAAGAGATACGTACCGTTATCGAGATACTTCATCACGAATGTACTATGCGGGGGATTGAGCTGGTCGAGGTTGCGAGCGGGTTCCGCTTCCAGGTGAAGCAAGAGTTTTCGCACTGGGTCAACCGCTTGTGGGTTGAGCGTCCGCCGCGCTTTTCACGTGCCCTGCTCGAGATATTGGCCATTATCGCGTATCGTCAGCCCATTACCCGGGGAGAGATCGAAGCGATCCGGGGCGTTAGCGTCAGTACAAACATCATGAAGACGCTGCTGGAGCGCGAGTGGATCCGAAAGGTTGGGCACCGGGATGTGCCGGGTCATCCGTCCCTCTATGGGACGACGCGTCAATTCCTTGACGATCACAACCTTAAGCAACTATCGGACCTCCCTACCCTGGCTGAGTTGCGGGATATCGAGCAGATTAATCCCGACCTCTTTGAAGAGATTAAGGACGAGGCGCAGCTTACGGAGGTTGCGGAGTCGGTAAACTGATCGGTCCGTTCAAGCCAGAACGGCGCACCTGAGGCAAAATGCGATTGTGATGTGGGCAAAGCGCCGTGAAGGAGAGGCTGCAGAAGGTATTGGCAAGGGCCGGATGCGGTTCTCGGCGGGCAATGGAAGCCTTGATCGAGGCCGGGCGCGTCACCGTCAACGGACGCACTGCGCAGCTCGGGATCTCTGTGACAGGCGAAGACGTCATCCACGTCGATGGGCAGCCGCTCAAGTCGCGCAACCTGTTTCGGCAATCGACGCGCGTACTGTGTTACTACAAACCACCAGGCGTGATCTGTAGCCGCCGGGACGTCGCCGGTCGGCCGAGGGTATTCGACCAGATCCCCGAACTCAAAGAGGGCCGATGGCTCAACATCGGGCGGCTGGACGTCAATAGCTCTGGGTTGCTCCTGTTCACCAACAACGGGGAGCTCGCACACCGACTGTTACACCCGTCTCATTTGATTGAGCGCGAATACGCGGTGCGCGTGCTTGGGGCGGTCGATGCCGCGATGCTGAAACGCCTTAAAGCCGGGGTCATGCTCGATGATGGATCCGCCCGGTTCGTGGGTGTGAAAGCAGGTGGCGGTCGGGGGGCTAACCGCTGGTATACCATACGGCTCACGGAAGGACGCCACCGCGAGGTGCGGCGACTATGGGCGTCTCAAGGGATCACCGTGAGCCGTTTGATCCGCGTTCGCTTTGGGCCGATTCTCCTTCCGAAGGCGCGCAGGCGCGGTGAGGTGTGGGAGCTTGACTGGCACGAGGTGCGTCGGCTCTGTGAGTCGGCTGGCATGCATTGGTCCGAGGAAGATGAGATGCAAAAGGGCGGCAACGGGGCGCGCCTGTCAAGATGACAACCTCTCGGCGCCGAGTCATGACCAAGCCGGGTCTTAAGAGGACCTTCCAGCGCCTGCTACGTCACTACGGACCTCAGCATTGGTGGCCGGCCGATGCGCCGTTTGAGATGAT
Source organism: Gammaproteobacteria bacterium (assembly GCA_022614965.1). Lineage (GTDB taxonomy): Bacteria > Pseudomonadota > Gammaproteobacteria > JAKEHO01 > JAKEHO01 > JAKEHO01. The sequence continues at coordinate 42,458 of JAKEHO010000001.1, read as the reverse complement.
GGCCGGTGCGGTGCTGACGCAAAATACCGCGTGGAGCAACGTTGCCCGTGCCCTATCCAACCTGACTAAAAGGGGGCTTCTCGCACCGGAGACTATTATTGAACTGCCAAATGAGAGGCTTGCGGAACTCGTCCGACCGGCGGGCTATTTTAATGTGAAGGCGAGGCGGCTCAAGAATTTTTGTGCGTGGTATCTGGAACAAGGAGGCTATGAAGTTTTGTCCAGCCTTGCGACCCCCGATCTACGCAGGCGGTTGCTGAGTGTCAATGGCATCGGGCGTGAAACGGCTGATGACATTCTCCTTTATGCGTTTAACCGCCCGGTCTTTGTGATCGATGCCTATACGCGCAGACTTTTTACGCGTCTTGGTCATATCTGCGGAAGCGAAGACTACGAGACGTTGCGGAACATGTTTGAAACAAAGATCGGCCCCGATGTGCCGCTATACAATGAGTATCACGCGCTTATCGTTCGCCATGCAAAGGAGATATGCCGGAAGCTGCCACGCTGCAGCGAATGCTGTCTCGCGCTTCACTGCCCGTTTTCTGTGTGATAACGGAGTAAAGATTTCAAACCGCTGCACGCCGGTATTGCTGAAGAGGGCGTAGCCTGCGGCTTTTTGAATCTCGCTCTTGGAGTGGGGCGCCAGCCTGTAGAGCTTCGCCAGGGTCTCGGAGCGCATTTGTTTAATCGCCTCGCGCTGCTCTTCCGGCGTACCCTCTGGTCCGAAAAAGCCAGTCAGAAAGAACACCGCCAGCAAGCTCGTGGCTACGGCAAAGATCTTGTGACGCATGGCTTCCTCCTCCTCAGAAACTTTGCTTAGATTTATTTTCATTATCGTACACGCACTTTAATTGATGTAAATCTCACATGAAATTCATGTGCGGTGATTTGGCAATCGAGAGACACACGCGATGGACAGACCTGAATGTTTTATTAACATTGACCAGCAGCTGCTATCGTCAGAGCGCGGCAAATTGATTTCCGGATCGGCACTCGGTAAGCTGAGCGGCCGCCCAGTCAGCGCCACTTAGTTAAGTACCATGCGAACACCACTTGTCGCCGGAAACTGGAAGATGAATGGAACGCAAACCAGCATCCGGTTATTGATCGATGCCATTAAGCAGGGGATGGCGTCTATTACAAAGACTGATGTGGCTGTATGTCCCCCGTTTATCTATCTGCATGAGGTGGCGGAACGGCTTCGCGGGACAAAAATAGCGTTGGGGGCGCAGAACGTGTCGCACGAGCAAGCCGGGGCCTGCACAGGAGAGGTGTCCGCAGAAATGCTCAAGGATTATAATTGCAAATATGTGATCGTCGGACATTCAGAGCGGAGAACGCTCTTTGGTGAGACCGATGAGATGGTGATGAAGAAGTTTGCCGCCGCTCAAGCCGCGGGCCTTATTCCGATTTTATGTGTCGGTGAGCGGCTCGAGGAGCGGGAGTCGGGGCGTACAGAGGCGGTAGTAGCCCGTCAGTTAGATGCCGTACTTGGGCCTTTAAAGATCGACGCCTTTCGCAGGGCGGTCATCGCGTATGAGCCTGTATGGGCCATCGGCACCGGGAAGACGGCGACTCCCGACCAGGCGGAGGCTGTGCATGGCTTTATTCGGGAAAAGCTGGCACGAGCAAGCAGGGATATGGCCGAGGGCCTGCGGATACTCTACGGCGGCAGCGTCAAGGCGGCCAATGCAAACGATCTTTTTAACCGGGTGGATGTTGATGGAGGGTTGATCGGTGGCGCATCACTGGAGGCGCGAGAGTTCCTCTCTATCTGCGGTGCAGCGGGGTAGGTTCGGATGTTTATCCTTACGGTTTTAGTCGTCGTCAACGTCGTGCTCGGGTGCTGTCTGATTGGGTTGATCTTGCTTCAACACGGTCGAGGCGCCGACGCGGGTGCGGCGTTTGGCAGCGGCGCATCATCCACCGTATTTGGAGCCCGAGGCTCGGCCTCGTTTCTCACTAAAAGCACTGCGGTTCTCGCGGCGGCATTTCTTGCGAATAGCCTGTTGCTGACGTACATGACTGGTCAGGCCCTAAGAGAAAAGACCATAATGGAACAGGGGGCACCGCCTGCAGTATCCACGCCGGTGGAGCAGGGGGAAACGCCGTCTCCCCCGCCGGGTGAAGTCGTGGGACCGGAGGAGACGGCCCCGCCGGCGAACTTTGATGTGCCCACGGTTCCAGACGAGTAGTGCGGATAAGCTCCTTGCCATCACGGCGGACCTCACCCGGGATGGAGAGGCAACGAAAACAGACCCGCCGGTCAATGAGCGTGCGATTTGTGCCGATGTGGTGGAATTGGTAGACACGCCGTCTTGAGGGGGCGGTGGCGCAAGCCGTGCCGGTTCGAGTCCGGCCATCGGCACCATCAACACTTCTACTCCTACCTGTCAGGTTCATTTGGGCTCCTTGCCCCTATGGATCTCGTCGTCCAAAGGCCCTTTTGTCCTATTGCCGTCATGTTAATGGCGGGTGAAGTTCAATATAATTGAGCTGCGGCTGCGTTCTGAACGTGGGGTCAGCAAGTGTCCGTTGCGCGATTCCCGGTGCTTTTTTGGCCCTGAGTGAGGCTGTTTCAAGGTTTTAATCAAGGCGATCGTCATGCTGAGCGAATACTTGCCCATTCTAATCTTCATTATTGTGGGACTGCTCCTTGGCACCGTGCTCATTACACTGGGGTCGCTTTTGGGACCGAAGCGGCCTGACAGTGAGAAGCTATCGCCATACGAGTGCGGATTCGAGGCCTTTGAAGATGCCCGCATGAAGTTTGACGTGCGTTATTACCTTGTGGCCATCCTCTTTATTATCTTCGATCTGGAGATTGCGTTTCTGTTTCCATGGGCGGTGGTGCTCGAGGAGATTGGCCTGGCCGGCTTTCTTGCAATGATGATCTTCTTAGGCGTTCTGATCGTTGGCTTCATCTACGAGTGGAAGAAGGGAGCACTGGAATGGCAATAGCGGGTGCACCGCCGAAAGGCGTGGTCACCACGAGCCTAGACAAGGTGATCAATTGGGCCCGAACAGGCTCTATGTGGCCCATGACCTTTGGGCTCGCCTGCTGCGCGGTGGAAATGATGCACGCAGGGGCCTCGCGCTACGATCTGGATCGCTTTGGCGTCATCTTTCGCGCAAGCCCTCGCCAGAGTGATGTCATGATCGTTGCGGGGACGTTGGTTAACAAGATGGCCCCTGCGCTGCGAAAGGTCTATGACCAGATGGCAGAGCCGCGCTGGGTCATATCAATGGGATCCTGTGCCAACGGAGGCGGCTACTATCATTATTCTTATGCGGTCACCCGGGGTTGTGATCGCATCGTCCCCGTGGACGTCTACGTACCTGGCTGTCCGCCTACGGCTGAAGCGCTGTTGTATGGCGTGATCCAGCTTCAAAACAAAATAAGGCGGACAAATACCATCGCCCGCTGAGTTGTCTAATCGTTTAACGACATGGCTGATTCAGTTCAGGAACTGGCTTCTCGCGTCGAGCAGCGCTTTGCCGATAAGTTAACGCGCAGTACGGTCAACGTTGGGCAGGTCACCGTTCTGCTGCCTGCAATGCACCTGCTTGAGGTGTGTCGTGCGCTGCGCGATGAGCCGCAGTTTGCCTTCCAGCAACTGATGGATGTTTGCGGGGTGGACTATTCTGCCTACGGGGTGGCCGACTGGGAGACCACTGAGACCAGCCGTTCTGGATTCAGTCGTGGCGTAAGCATAGGCGTCCATAGGGAAACGGGAGACGGCCATCCTCGATACGCCGTCGTCTATCATCTCCTGTCCATCAAACATAACCAGCGTCTACGTCTTCGTTGCCTCCTTGAAGGCGACCCGCCGAAAGTCGATTCCGTCGTTGAGATTTGGGCTTCGGCTGACTGGTATGAGCGCGAGGCATTTGACTTGTTTGGCATCTTGTTTGAAGGCCATCCCGATCTACGCCGTATCCTGACTGACTATGGCTTTGTGGGTCATCCTTTTCGCAAGGATTTTCCGTTGGTGGGCAATGTGGAAGTGCGTTATGACCCCGAGAAGCAGCGAGTGGTGTACCAGCCCGTCACTATTGAGAACCGTGTACTCGTGCCGAAAGTGATCCGCCACGATCCCCGTCACACCGGCGGGGACAACAATTGAGATGCTCTGTATGCCAGAGATCCGCAACATGACACTGAATTTCGGGCCTCAACATCCAGCGGCGCACGGAGTTCTGCGTTTGGTACTGGAGATGGACGGAGAAGTCATCGAGCGGGCCGATCCACATATCGGACTCTTGCACCGGGCGACCGAGAAGCTCGCTGAAAGCAAGCCGTACAATCAGAGTATCGGCTACATGGATCGGCTCGACTATGTGTCGATGATGTGCAATGAGCATGCTTACGTGATAGCCATCGAACGCCTTTTGGGCATCGAGCCACCGATGCGCGCGCAGTACATCCGCACGCTATTTGATGAGATCACTCGGATCCTGAATCATTTGATGTGGCTGGGCTCTCACGCACTGGACATCGGCGCTATGACCGTTTTTCTCTACGCCTTTCGAGAACGCGAGGATCTCCTGGACTGCTACGAGGCGGTCTCTGGGACACGCATGCACGCCACATACTACCGCCCGGGCGGCGTGTACCGGGATTTGCCGGGCGTCATGCCGCAATACCAGGCCTCCAAGTGGCATAACGAGAAGGAAGTGAAACGTCTTAATCGCAATCGGCAGGGTTCCCTGCTGGACTTCATCGAGGACTTCACGGAGCGGTTCCCCAAATGTGTGGACGACTATGAGGCCTTGCTGACTGATAATCGCATTTGGAAGCAGCGTACGGTGGGGATCGGCGTGGTGCCGCGCGATCGCGCGCTACAACTTGGGTTCAGCGGCCCGATGCTACGCGGTTCGGGCGTTGCCTGGGATCTCAGAAAAAAGCAGCCTTACGCAGTGTACGACCAGCTTGACTTTGATATCCCAGTCGGCAAACACGGCGATTGTTACGATCGTTACTTGGTGCGTATCGAGGAAATGCGCCAGTCCAACCGCATCATCAAGCAGTGTGTGGGTTGGCTCCGCGGGCACCCAGGGCCGGTCGTCGTTGATGACCGCAAGCTGATACCGCCGCGCCGGGTGGAAATGAAGGAGGACATGGAGGCGCTCATTTATCACTTTAAGTTGTTTACCGAAGGATACTGTGTGCCGGAAGGTGAGGTCTATGCCGCTGTCGAGCATCCAAAGGGTGAGTTTGGCATTTATCTCATCTCCGATGGGGCGAACAAACCCTATCGGCTGAAGATCCGAGCAGCAGGATTCGCCCATCTTTCCGCGCTTAATGAAATGGTCAAGGGTCATATGCTCGCTGACGTCGTCGCGATCATTGGCACGCAGGACATAGTCTTCGGCGAGATTGACCGTTAATGGAAAAATCTGGAACTGAACGCCTGCCCGCCCGTGTCCGCAGCATAATTGATAACGCGTTGACAAAATATCCGCCAGATCAGAAGCGCTCCGCTGTGTTAACGGCGCTTCGCGAGGCCCAGCACGACAACGGCGGGTATTTGACGACAGAGTTGTTGAACGCGATAGCACACTATCTCGGTATGCCGCCCATTGCAGTCTATGAAGTCGCTACCTTCTATTCCATGTTCGAACTGAAGCCCGTAGGGCGGCACAGCATTTCGGTGTGCACCAATATCTCTTGTATGCTCTGTGGGGCCGACGACATCGTTGAGCACATCGAAAAGAAGCTCGGTATCAAGACAGGTCAAAGCACCGCCGACGGGCGGTTTTATTTGAAGCGAGAAGAAGAGTGTCTCGCCGCCTGCTGTGACGGACCTATGATGATGGTGGATCACAAGTACTATGAAAATCTGACAGCCGAGAAGGTGGACGAGGTCCTCGATAAGCTGCAATGACGATACAAAACGAAGTCTGCTTTAGAACGCTTCAGTTTGACGAGCCGTGGACCTTGGAAAACTATTATAAGGCGGGCGGCTATGGTGCGTGGAAGACAATCCTGAAAGAGAAGATGCCTCCTGAGCGGATCATCGATGAGATCAAGACGTCCGATCTTCGAGGCCGGGGTGGTGCGGGGTTTCCCACGGGTCTGAAATGGAGCTTCATGCCGAGAGGTGCCCCAGGTCAGAAGTATGTGATCTGCAACTCTGACGAAAGCGAGCCTGGCACATGCAAGGATCGTGACATCCTCCGCTTCAATCCGCATGCAGTCATTGAGGGCATGGCGATCGGGGGATATGCCATGGGCGCTACCGTCGGGTACAACTACATTCGCGGCGAGTTTATGGATGAACCCTATCGGCGCATCGAAGATGCGATAAGGGAGGCCTACGCCGAGGGCTATCTCGGCAAGGATATCCTCGGCTCCAATGTGGAGTTTGATCTCTATAACCATCTGGGCGCCGGTGCGTATATCTGCGGTGAGGAGACGGCATTGCTTGAATCCTTGGAAGGGAAAAAGGGCTTGCCTCGCTTCAAGCCGCCGTTTCCGGCTAATTTCGGCCTCTATGGAAGGCCTACCACCATTAACAACACGGAGACCTTTGCTTCCGTACCCGCGATTATCACCAACGGCGGGAAATGGTTTGCCGAGCTGGGTAAGGCGAATAGCGGCGGGACGAAATTGTTCTCGGTGAGTGGCCACGTCAATCGCCCGGGGAATTTTGAGGTGAGGATGGGAACCCCGTTTGCTGAACTTTTAGAGATGGCCGGTGGTGTGCGCGGCGGAAGGAAGCTCAAGGCCGTAATTCCGGGCGGCTCGTCCGTTCCAGTCCTTCCGGGAGAAGTGATGATGGGGGTGACAATGGACTATGACTCCATCCAGAAAGCGGGTTCTTTCTTGGGCTCCGGTGGCGTGATGGTAATAGATGACACAACCTGCATGGTGCGGGTACTTCAGCGGATCTCCCGTTTTTACTACTCGGAGTCGTGCGGGCAGTGCACACCGTGTCGTGAAGGAACCGGCTGGCTATACCGCGTGCTCTGCCGCATCGAAAATGGCGAAGGCCGCATCGAGGAACTGGACATGCTGGATAGTGTCGCGAGCAAGATCGAAGGACGCACGATCTGTGCTCTGGGCGATGCCGCGGCCTGGCCAGTCAGGAGCTTCATCAAACACTTTCGGGAAGAGTTCGCCTACCACGTACGTCACAAAAAGTGCTTGGTAGGCCCCGGTAGCGTCGGCGCGAGTGCGGCCGCGTGATCTGCAATAGGTAACTTCCGGAAATGACGGACGTCTTCGTTAACATCGAGATCGATGGCAAGCCCTTGCAAGCGCGTAAGGGTGCGATGCTGATCGAAATCGCAGATGCCAATGGCATCTATATTCCGCGTTTCTGTTACCACAAGAAGTTATCCGTGGCAGCGAACTGCCGCATGTGCCTTATCGAAATCGAAAAGGCCCCTAAACCGTTGCCTGCCTGTGCGACGCCGGTGATGGAGGGTATGAAGGCGTATACCCGTTCCGCTTTGGCGCTGGATTCTCAGAAAGCAGTGATGGAATTTTTGCTCATCAACCATCCGCTCGATTGTCCAATTTGCGATCAAGGCGGCGAGTGCGAGTTGCAAGATCTCGCCGTAGGGTACGGCCGGGATGTTTCCCGTTATCAAGAAAAGAAACGCGTGGTGAAGGACAAAGACATCGGCCCGCTAGTGCAGACGGATATGACGCGCTGTATCCATTGCACGCGTTGTGTCCGCTTTGGTGAGGAGATCGCTGGTCTCAGGGAGCTCGGTGCGACCGGTCGCAGCGAGCACATGGAGATTGGCACCTATGTCGAAAAGAGCATGGTCTCGGAGCTGTCGGGCAACGTTATCGATTTGTGTCCGGTCGGCGCACTCACCTCCAAACCGTTCCGCTTTTCGGCGCGGGCATGGGAGATGGTTCAACGCGACACCATCGCGCCGCATGATTCGATCGGATCCAACCTGCGAGTCCATATCGAAGGCAACCGTATCAAGCGTGTTGTGCCCGGAGAGAACGAGGCGATCAACGAGGTGTGGATTTCCGATAGGGATCGCTTCAGTTACGAAGGGCTCTATAGCGCGGAACGCCTGACGGTGCCGATAGTCAAGCAAGACGATAAATGGAAGGAGGTCGACTGGGATACGGCGCTGGGGTACGTCAGGGACAGCTTGCGCCAAGTGATTAAATGTCATGGTGCTGACAAAGTTGGAGCGCTGGCCTCGCCTGCATCGACGCTGGAAGAGCTGTATCTGCTGCAGAAGCTGATGCGGGAACTCGGTTGCCACAACGTGGATCACCGGCTGCGCCAATGTGATGTGAGCGATCAAGAGTACGCTCCGCTCTTTCCATGGCTTGGTCAGTCCATCGCGGATCTCGAATATCTCGATGCCGCCTTGCTTGTCGGCAGCCACGTACGCAAGGAGCAGCCGATTGCCAATCACCGTTTGCGCAAGGCCTCCATGCGCGGCGCTGCCATCATGTTGGTCAACCCGCTCGATTATGAGCTTAATTACCGCGTTGCAGAGAAGGTGATCGCCCCGCCTTCCAAACTGCCGATGGCGCTTGCGGGGATAGCCAATGCCCTGCTCGGGCGCACCGATGGCTCGGTGGATGCGGGCCTCCGCCAGCTGCTGGCCGGGGTCGAAGTGAACACGCCCCAGCGCGCGATTGCAGAGACGCTGAAGGAGCGGAAGCCTGGCGCGGTGCTTTTAGGGAATTTGGCGACGGCGCACAGGGAGGCGGCAACGCTTCGCGCCCTTGCTGGCGCCGTTGCAGAACTCTCTGGCAGTCGTCTTGGGTATCTCAGCGAGGCGGCGAACTCGGCCGGGGCCTGGCTCGCGGGGGTTCTACCCCATCGTGGCCCGGGCGGGAAGGCACTTGCCAACCCAGGGCAGAGCGCCCATACCATGCTGGCTGAGGGACTCAAAGGCTATGTCCTGATGGGCGTTGAGCCCGAGCTTGATTGCTGGGATGGACGCGCAAGCCTCAAGGCCCTCGATGCGGCGGCATTTGTCGTGTCGCTCACCGCCTTTCGCACGCCGCCGATGGACAGGTATGCCGATGTGCTGTTGCCAATCGGCCTTTTTGCGGAGAGCTCAGGGACCTATGTGAATACCGAGGGTGTATGGCAGAGCTTTGCTGGTGTCATCTCCCCGCCAGGGGAGGCCCGTCCCGCCTGGAAGGTGTTGCGTGTACTTGGCAATCATTTTGGACTGGCGGACTTTGAGTACGGCGCATCATCTGAGGTCAGGGAGGAGCTGAAAGTTATCATCGGCGAGCTTACGCCCTGCAATCACGGTAAGTGGCGCCTCCCCGACCATCTCCGTCCAGGCCTAAATGGGATGGAGCGTATCAGTGAGGTTCCCATGAACGCGCTTGACCCCTTGGTACGACGGGCCGCTGCGTTACAACAGACCCAGGATGTGGCCGATGGCGCCGCGCATGTGAACGCCTCGACGGCGCGCTCATTGGGCCTCACAGCAGGGGTGCAGATCAGGTTGCAACAGGATGAGGGGAGCGCCACGCTGCTGATTGCCATCGACGATCGGGTGCCAGATCACTGTGTGCTCGTCCACGGGGCTCAGGGAGTCTCGGCGGAACTCGGACCCTGGGAGGGGCCTGTCACGGTGCAACGGCACTGAAGTGTCCGGAAGTAGGGCATGTTTGAGACATTGCACGGTATTTGGCAAGTCTTCCCGGAGGGCCTGAGGCTCGTCATCATCATTTTGCTCAAGATTGTGGCGATCTTGGTGCCGTTGATGCTGTGCGTTGCCTATCTGACCTTTGCTGAGCGCAAGATCATTGGGTACATCCAGGCGCGCATTGGCCCTAACCGGGTTGGCCCGCGCGGTTGGCTGCAGCCCATCGCCGATGTTTGCAAGCTCTTGCTCAAAGAAATCACCATTCCGAGCGGCGCCAACCGCTTCCTATTTTTGCTTGCGCCCATTCTGGCCATCGCACCGGCGTTCGCTGCCTGGGCCGTGATTCCATTCGACGACGTGAAGGTTCTTTCCAACATCAATGCCGGACTACTCTACATTTTGGCCCTGACATCACTTGGCATCTATGGGGTCATCATCGCCGGCTGGGCATCCAATTCTAAGTATGCCTTCTTAGGTTCGATGCGCTCGGCCGCACAGATCGTCTCCTATGAGATCGCCATGGGTTTTGCCCTTGTCGGTGTGCTCATGGCAGCACGCAGTCTCAACCTGCAGGACATCGTACTGGCGCAGCAAGGAAACGTTCTTCATTGGTTTTGGCTGCCGCTGTTGCCGCTTTTTGTGGTTTATTTCGTGTCCGGTGTCGCGGAAACCAACCGTGCCCCCTTTGACGTTGCCGAAGGTGAATCAGAGATCGTCGCTGGCTTTCATGTGGAGTACGCTGGCATGACTTTCGCCATTTTCTTTCTGGCCGAGTACGCCAATATGATCCTGATCTCGATACTGGCCTCCGTCTTTTTCCTTGGTGGTTGGTTGTCTCCCCTAGAGGGGCTGCCCGCATCTCTGTTCGAAGTGCCCATAATGGGTACGTTATTGGGTCCAGGAATGCACTGGTTGTTCCTGAAAACGAGCATCTTCCTGTTTTTATTTATTTGGCTTCGGGCGACTTTTCCACGTTACCGATATGATCAGATCATGCGCCTTGGTTGGAAGGTGTTTATTCCTATCACGATCCTCTGGCTCGTCGTTATTGGTGTATTGATCATGGCGGCAGTGCCGCCCTGGTTTAATTGATAAATCCTAGCGCCATGCAAGCCATCAAGAATTATCTGAAAAGTCTGTTGCTCTGGGAGCTTATCCAAGGATTGCGGGTGACCGGCCGTCACCTGTTTCGGCGCAAGATCACGGTGCAATACCCTGAGGAGAAGACCCCTCTCTCACCGCGGTTTAGGGGCCTGCACGCGCTGAGGCGCTATCCGAACGGAGAGGAGCGATGTATTGCATGCAAGCTATGTGAGGCGGTGTGTCCGGCGGTCGCCATTACGATCGAGTCCGAGGAGAGGGAAGACGGTACGCGTCGTACCACCCGGTACGATATCGATCTGACGAAATGCATATTCTGTGGGTTCTGCGAAGAATCGTGCCCCGTCGATTCGATTGTCGAGACACGCATATTTGAGTATCACGGCGAGGCCCGTGGAGATCTTCTGATGACCAAGGAACGTTTACTCGAGGTGGGAGATTTAATGGAACAAGAAATTGCCAAAGATCGTGCAGCGGATGCGATGTATCGATAGAAAACGCGAAAAAGTACGAGCTGGAATAATTGGGGATAAAGCGGGCGTGCCACGTAAAACTGCTTTTGATGTGACTCAGTTAGCCTCGAATGAACGATGACTGATCAAATTATCTTCTACGCATTGGCTTTGCTGCTGATATTTGCTGGGAGCATGGTAATAACCGTGCGGAACCCGGTGCACGCTGCATTGTTTCTCGTGCTGGCGTTTTTCACGAGTGCCGCGATATGGCTATTGCTGGAGGCTGAGTTTCTCGCGATCGCGTTGGTGTTGGTTTATGTCGGCGCTGTAATGGTGCTGTTTCTTTTTGTGATGATGATGCTGGACATCAATCTCGCGCCTCTGCGTGAAGGGTTTGCGAGATATTTGCCAGTGGGTGGGCTGGTCGCCCTGTTGATGATGTTCGCAATGGGCCTTGTGGTTGGCCCGCGCTATTTTGGTTCAGAACGCTTTCCTGTGCCTGCACGACATGCCGCGGATTACAGTAACACCAAGGAGCTGGGTAGCGTGTTATATACGGACTATGTCTATCCGTTTGAGATCGCTGCTGCGATCTTGTTGGTCGCCATCGTTGCCGCGATTGCCCTAACGCTGCGCAGACGTCCTCATATCAAGGCACAGAAACCGCAGCTGCAGGTCGCGGTTCGAAGGGAAGACCGAATCAGGCTCGTCAAGATGACGAGCGAGAAAAAGGGCTCACCGTAATTTCAATCCTCGTATGGCGTCACCACCTTGAATTGGGGGATAGCTCAGGGGCGAGGCGGGCCTCGTGGGGATAAAAGTGGGCATCGATTTTCAAGATACATCGACTATACGTGGTATCACTCAGCCACACACCGGGTGGGTCAATGGCAGCGGGCAAGGGAATAGGTTGATGTGATGCTCTCGCTTTCGCATTTTCTGGTGTTAGGAGCCATCCTTTTTTGCCTGAGCGTTGCGGGGATTTTTCTGAACCGTAAGAATGTGATTATTTTGTTGATGTGCATTGAACTCATGTTGCTTGCCGTCAACATGAATTTCATTGCCTTTTCTTACTTTCTTGGTGACATCACCGGTCAGGTATTTGTGTTCTTTATTCTCACTGTCGCTGCGGCTGAGTCATCCATTGGTCTTGCAATCCTCGTTGTCTTATTCCGCAACAGGAACACAATTAACGTCGATGATCTCGATACCATGAAGGGGTAGAAATGGCCGATTACATGCGATATGTCTATCTTGGTGTCGTCCTCGCACCCTTACTCGCGTCGATTATTGCCGGCCTTTTTGGCCGCAGCATTGGACGTGCCGGAGCTCATTGGGTGACCATCATCGGCGTCGGGATTGCCTTCATCCTGTCGTCTGTGGCGTTCAATTACATTGTCTTTGATGGCGGCGAGGTATTTAACGGTGCCGTATATACATGGCTGGTCAGCGGTGACACGCGACTCGTCATTGGCTTTCTAATTGATAGGCTGTCTGTGACGATGATGGTGGTAGTCAGTTTTGTATCCTGGGTGATCCATATCTACACCATCGGCTACATGCACGATGATCCGGGTTACCAACGGTTCTTCAGTTACACCGCGCTGTTTACTTTTTTCATGCTGATCTTGGTCATGGCCAATAACTTCCTGCAACTCTTATTCGGTTGGGAAGGCGTGGGACTTGTATCGTATCTATTGATTGGATTTTGGTTCAAACGCGAATCGGCGAACCAGGCGAGCGTGAAGGCATTTCTTGCCAACCGTATCGGGGATTTTGGATTCGTGCTCGGCATTGCAGCCATCATGACCTATTTCCACACACTGGATTACGCTCAGGTGTTTCAGCAGGCGCCGCTCATGGCCAATACCACAATAGAGCTCCTGCGCGGGACTGCGTGGCCCTTGATGACCGTCATTTGCGTTCTCTTATTCATCGGCGCGATGGGAAAGTCAGCCCAGGTGCCACTGCATGTATGGTTGCCGGACTCCATGGAGGGGCCCACGCCAATCTCCGCCCTTATCCACGCGGCAACGATGGTAACCGCGGGCATCTTTATGGTAGCGCGCATGTCCCCGCTCTACGAGCTGTCGGCAACGGCACTTAGCCTCGTTCTGGTTGTCGGGGCAATCGGTGCATTTTTTATCGGGGTCCTTGGGGTCGTCCAGCACGATATCAAGCGCGTTATTGCCTATTCAACGATCTCGCAGCTCGGATATATGGCGGCCGCGCTCGGTGCCTCAGCCTTTTCTGCCGGCATATTTCATCTGGTTACGCACGCGTTCTTCAAGGCGCTGCTCTTCCTGGCGGCAGGGTCGATCATTATCGCTATGCACCATGAGCAGGACATGCGGAAGATGGGTGGCTTGGGCAAATATATGCCGATTACCTGGATCACGATGGTGATCGGTGGCTTGGCGCTCAGCGGGGTCCCGGGCACCGCCGGCTTTTTCTCCAAGGACGCCATCATTGATGCGGTAGGTCATTCGAACCTACCGGGCGCAGGCTTTGCCCATGTGGCCCTGCTGGTAGGCGTATTCGTAACAGCACTCTACACGTTCAGGCTGATTTTCTTGGTTTTTCACGGGCCGGAACGCTTTGGCGCAGAGGTTCGCAAACACGTGCACGAGTCGCAAGCAGTGGTGATCGTCCCATTGATTGTATTGGCAATTCCATCGCTCATGCTTGGCGCAATTCTGGTTGGCCCTATGCTGTATGAAGGGCACTTCGGCCATGCCCTCCTCGTCTTGCCGCAATATGACGTGTTGGCACAAATGGGTGAGGACTACCATGGGCCGTGGGCGCTTGTCTTGCACGGTCTCATCGGCCTGCCCTTTATATTCGCGCTGTTGGGATTTGGGGTGGCGTGGTATTGCTACATCAAGCGCCCCGACATTCCGAAACGCGCCGCAGAACGGGCACAAATCATCTACAACGTCCTTGTTCATAAGTATGGGTTCGATGAATTTTACGAGTCTTTCTTCGCAGGTGGTGCGCGCGGTGTTGGTAACTTGTTCTGGCGCGTCGGGGACGTCGCGTTGATCGATGGTTTGGCCGTCAACGGCTCGGCGCGAGCCGTCGGCTGGTTTTCGAGCATCGTGCGCACGATCCAATCTGGCTTTCTTTACCACTATGCGTTCGCGATGATTATCGGCCTCCTGTTATTACTCGCGATATTCGTCCACGGGATCCTTTAGGCGCCACACGACGCATGTTCGCAACAACGCCTTTACTCAGCCTTGTTATCTGGACGCCGATTTTAGGCGGCGTATGGGCATTGTTCGCAGGGGAAGAACAGAAGCATACGGCAAAGCTGCTTGGGCTTGTCGTGTCCCTGATCACTTGCGCGCTATGTGTCCCGCTGTATATCGGGTTCAACACCAGCACCCATCAGATGCAATTCGTGGAATTTGCGCCGTGGATTACAACCTTCAATATCAATTACCACCTCGGCATAGATGGCATTTCGTTGTTATTGATCTTACTCACAGCATTTACCACCGTGCTAGCCGTACTTGCTGGCTGGGAGGCCATTGAATATCGGATCTCGCAGTACATGGCGGCATTCCTGATCTTGGAAGGCCTCATGAACGGTGTGTTTGCCTCTCTCGATTCGATCCTTTTCTATGTCTTTTGGGAGGCGATGTTGGTCCCGATGTTTCTCATTATTGGTATCTGGGGAGGACCGCACAGGGTCTATGCCACTATCAAGTTCTTTCTGTTCACATTTCTCGGATCGGTCTTTTTGTTAGTGGCGATCTTGTATCTCTATTTTCAGGCGGGCAGCTTTGAGATTTTAGCCCTTTACGATCTCCCAATTGGTCTCACAGCGCAGAAGCTGTTATTTATCGCATTCCTCTTAGCGTTTGCCGTTAAGGTGCCTATGTGGCCTGTACATACTTGGTTACCGGACGCTCACGTCGAGGCCCCAACAGGCGGTTCCGTCATTCTGGCCGCCATCATGTTGAAGATGGGGGCCTACGGATTCCTGCGCTTCAGCCTGCCGATCGTCCCTGATGGTAGCGAAGCGTTCGACTGGTTGATGATCAGCCTCTCTTTGATTGCAATCATTTATATCGGGTTTGTCGCCTTGGTCCAGCATGACATGAAAAAACTGATTGCCTATTCGTCTATC
The DNA here is from genome assembly GCA_022614965.1 of Gammaproteobacteria bacterium. Classification (GTDB taxonomy): domain Bacteria; phylum Pseudomonadota; class Gammaproteobacteria; order JAKEHO01; family JAKEHO01; genus JAKEHO01. The sequence continues at coordinate 27,167 of JAKEHO010000001.1, read as the reverse complement.
GCTCATATGGGCTTTGTCACCCTGGGCTTTTTCATCGTTTTCAGGATCATTGACAACACAGGATCAACGGAGGGTGCAACGAGGGGGATGGAGGGAGGACTCATGCAGATGATCTCCCACGGTTTCATATCTGGGGCACTATTTCTCTGTGTGGGTGTAATGTATGACCGGCTGCATACCCGCGAGATCAGCGATTATGGGGGTGTAGTCAACACCATGCCGCACTTTGCCGCCTTTATGATGTTGTTTGCAATGGCAAATGCGGCTCTCCCCGGCACATCGGGTTTTGTCGGCGAGTTTCTGATCATCCTAAGCAGCTTCGAGGCAAATGTTTGGTTCGCCGTCCTGGCTGCAATGACCCTTGTATTGGGCGCTGCGTATACGCTGTGGATGTATAAACGCGTCATCTTTGGCGATATCGCAAGCGAGGGTGTAGCCAAGCTTAAGGACATCAATTTCCGAGAGACGTTTGTCCTGGGGGCGGTCGCTGTAGCGGTGCTGCTGTTCGGTGTGTGGCCAGCGCCGCTGTTCGAAGTAATGGGACCTTCTATTCAGCACCTTTTGCAACATATCGCGCAATCAAAGGTGATGTGAGTGGAATGGATATGATTTTTGACATAGCGCCGGCGGCTCCAGAGATCTTTGTGCTCGGCATGGCATGCGTTGTACTGATTGTGGAGGCATACCATAACGAACCGTCGCACGCATTGGTCTACTGGCTGGCTCAAGTCACACTTTTAGGCGCCGCTGTGCTGACGCTTTATTTTGGCCCGGAACAGACCGTGCTTGCCTTTAATGACATATTCGTAAGTGATCCCATGAGCGCCCTGCTCAAAGTTGCTGTTTGTGTGGTGACGTTCGTGGTGTTCCTGTACTCACGTACGTATTTAAGGGAGCATGATCTTCTCAAGGGAGAATATTTTGTCTTGGGTCTCTTCGCAGTCCTAGGCATGATGGTATTAATCTCGGCGCACAATCTCCTTACGATTTACCTTGGCCTAGAATTGCTGTCTTTGTCGCTGTATGCCATGGTGGCTTTGCATAGAGATTCCGAGTCCGCCTCCGAAGCCGCTATGAAGTACTTTGTCCTCAGCGCGCTGGCTTCGGGCATGCTGCTTTATGGGATTTCTATTCTCTATGGTGTGACAGGAAATCTCGATCTCGCCCGGGTTTCATTAATCATCACGGAGCAGACAGAACCCAATACGCTGCTGATCTTCGGCCTGGTCTTTGTGATCGTGGGGGTGGCCTTCAAGCTTGGAGCCGTCCCCTTTCATATGTGGATCCCGGATGTCTATCAGGGTGCGCCCACCTCCGTTACGCTATTCATCAGCACGGCACCCAAGCTTGCTGCATTCGCGATGGCAATACGCCTGCTAGTGGACGGTCTCGGTGGGTTGATTGGCAGTTGGCAAGATATGCTTATTATTCTCTCATTCTTGTCCATGGCAGCAGGAAACATCATAGCCATCGCTCAAAGCAATATAAAACGTATGCTAGCGTACTCAACCATTGCACATGTCGGATTTCTACTTCTGGGAATTCTTTCCGGCACGCTAGCCGGCTATTCTAGCGCCATGTTTTACGTCATCGTTTATGCGTTGATGACGACGGCCGCATTTGGAATGGTCATCCTTCTGAGTCGGTCGGGATTTGAATCAGACAGATTGGATGATTTCAAGGGCCTTGCGCAACAAAGTCAATGGTTCGCCTTCGTAATGCTGATTGTGATGTTCTCCTTGGCGGGTGTCCCTCCTTTCGTCGGTTTTTGGGGCAAGTGGTTTGTCCTAAAGGAAGTCATTGATGCGGGGATCGTCTGGCTCGCTGCCTTTGCGGTGATATTCACCGTAATCGGCGCATTTTATTATTTGCGTATTGTCAAATTGATGTACTTTGATAAAGCGGATACGGACCGCTCTATAACTTCGTCGCACGAGATGCGATTTGTGATCAGCGTAAATGGCCTTGCCATCCTTGCGCTTGGGCTTGCACCAGGGTTGTTAATGTCCTTGTGTGTCGCCGCCCTTAGCGCTTAGGTGACATGTCTACCCATATTGCTGCCTGGCTACTTGTCCTCGTTGCTATTTTTGCCGCGAACCTTCCTTGGATAAGTGATCGATTTCTGTTCTTCCTCGCCACAAGTGGCAAAGGGAAGCGGCCATGGATGCGCCTATTGGAATGGTTGCTGCTGTATTTCCTGACGGGGCTGTTGGCGCTGGGTCTCGAAAAAAAAGTAACCGGCGAGTTGCATTCCCAAGATTGGGAATTCTACGCCGTCACCTTCAGTCTATTTGTGGTGTTTGCTTTGCCAGGCTTTATCTACCGCCACGACCTGAAAAAACATCTGGACAGGCGATAAGTGTGGGGCTGTCTGCACTCAGCATCTATTAGGGAGTCGACTATCACGCCTCCTGCCATCGCGTTTCAAACTCATCTATCGGGGATGATCGATCCGAGCGGCTCCCCAATATGCACTGTTCCCCCGGGCTGGATGTTGGCTGACCACTCGATACGTCCGGGCGCATGCAGGAGGATGACGGTAGATCCCAAGTTAAACCGCCCCAATTCTTCTCCCCGTTTAAGTGCAATCGGCAGGGCGGCAAACTGTTCGGGGCGCCAGAGGGTCATTTGACGATGCAGGCGGGGGGCGATGCGCCCTGTCCAAATCGTCTCGATACCGCCAACGAACAGGGCACCCACCATGATGAGAGCAGTCCGGCCCGCCTGTGTGTCGAAGATGGAGATCAGCCGTTCATTGCGCGAATAGAGTCCTGGAACAACCCGTGTTGTGCGCGGATTCACCGCAAATAGGCGCCCAGGAACGTACATCATTGCGGTCAGGCAACCATCGATCGGCATATGAATCCTGTGATAATTCTTAGGCGGCAGGTAGAGCGTTGCAGACGCGCCGTCTGCGAATGAGCGTGCAAGTGCTTTATCCCCGCCGAGCAGTGATTCCAGAGCATAAGTGCGTCCCTTGGCTTGGAACAGGTGACCGTCCTCGATGCATCCGATCTCACTCAGTGTGCCATCGATCGGGCTTGTGATCGCATCTTTATCGTCGCAGATAGGACGTGCCCCTTTACGCAATGCCCTAGTGAAAAAGCTGTTAAAGTCCGGATAGGCAAGGGGACTCGCGTGCTCTGCAACACTCATATCAACGCCGTAGCGGTTTATAAACCATCTTATCAACCAATTCTTCCACGGCCTGAATTTCAGGCGAGTTGCGAGAAATACCAGGCGCGAGGCGAAATGGTGAGGCAACAGGTATTGTGGCAGCGTCATCAGGTGGTCCGCGATGCGGCGAGACGGCCGCTCCGCCGGCGAGGCTGTCAGATCAGGCGTGGACACAGAACTTGGCCATTGTTCGTTATTGGTTGTGAGGCGGGGCTTTGCGCACCGTTGCTGTGACAGGAATCGTTGAACCGCCGTCGAATGTCAATTCAAGTTTCACAGTGTCACCCGCGTGAAGAGGCCCTTTTGGACCTATGAGCATTAGATGATAATCTCCAGGTGAGAATATGACTTGACTGTTTGGTGCGAGGATGACGCTATCGTACCTATGCATCGTTGCGATCCCGTTTTTCATCTCGGTGCGATGGATCTCGACACGTTCGAAGGACGGGCTTTCCGTGCCTATCAGCTTTAATGTCGTGTTGGTCAGATTTTCGACTTCGAGGTAGGCAGCTAGGACTGTCGCGGTCGGCGGTCCTTCACGTATCCACGCATTCTGTATCTTGATGGCGCATTCCGCTAATGAGTTGAGGCTTATGGCGAGCATTACGGATCCGAGCAGCACCTGCAAGGTTCGTGTCTGCATCGTCATATGTTGGCTTCTACAAAATGCCGGATGTCGACATACCGGCTTGCCATTTGCTCGGCCTCCTGCGGCTGCGAAAAGATGGCGACCAGACGCGCTAACGGGTCGATGAGAAATACGCTTGCCGTATGGTCTACAAGATAATCCTGTGATCCGTTTGCCTCCGTGCGCACGTGTAGAACACCCAATTGCCCGGTGAGTGAGGCAACTTGCTGTTCAGTCCCACCCAGCCCAATAAATGTCTTATTGAAGTAGCTAACATAGCTACGAAGTTTATCTGGAGTGTCCCGCTCTGGGTCAACTGAGACGAAGATAAATTGGTAATCATCGCTTAAAGAGGGGTGTTCAGCGAGCTTATCGTGGACTGCATTGAACACAGTGAGGGTTACGGGGCATACGTCCGGACAATGGGTATATCCAAAGAATACGAAAGACCACTTGCCTTTTAGGCTTTCTAGATCGAAGACAGCACCGTTTTGGTCAATGAGGGTAAAGGCCTCCACCCTTTTTGGATTGGGCCATAACAGCCCCTCAATTCTCTGGGCGTCTGCACCTCTTGGGATGATGCCCTGCACGGATAAAAACACCCCTAGACCCATCCCAAGCGCAACAAGTCCTCCCGCCACAGTGGCAACAGTGATCGAACGTCTGCTGACCATGGCACGATTATACCTGATCTTTATCCGATCCCGTTGAGCGACAGTGCATCAACGATTGTGCTTTCTTACTTATATTCATGTTGGCAGTGTTCAATCGAGGCGACGTCGGCTACCCACACTGCCTATTTTCCAGTACCATGATCCGTTGCGCGGCCTGGAGGTGTGTAGTGCACTTGTTCACCTCGGGTCGTTCGTATAGTTGAATCTCACCCAAATTAACATACGTTGCAGCCATGCCCGAGACCGTTCTAGAGAAGCTTGGTAAATACGAGGTTATCAAACAGATTGGCCGCGGCAACATGGGTGTTGTGTATCTTGGACACGACCCCTTCGCTGACCGTCCCGTTGCGCTTAAGGTTGCGATTGCTGATTCGTTGAAAGATAACGCCGCGCAGGCGCGCTTCAGGAAAATGTTCCTAAATGAGGCGCATATCGCTGGTTTGCTGAAGCATCCAAACATTATTGCGGTTTATGATGCAGGCATAGAAGGCAATGCGTGCTACCTGGTAATGGAACATGTGCCTGGCGGCAATACCTTGAGGTCTTATTCCCGCCCAGACGATCTGCTTCCCGTAGAAAAGGTTGTGGAAATTGCCTTCAAATGCGCCAAGGCCCTTGATTATGCACACCGTCAGGGGGTAGTACACCGCGATATCAAACCTACTAATATCTTGGTGACCGAGGATCAGGATGTCAAGATCAGCGATTTTAGCATTGCTCATGTCGTCACATCAGATGGTTCCAACACGATGCCAATGGGTTTTGTCGGGTCGCCACGATATATGTCACCGGAGCATGTACAGGAGGATTATATTACCAAGCAAAGCGATCTCTTCTCGCTAGGTATTGTGATGTATGAACTGCTAACGGGGCATCACCCATTTGCTGCAGACACGTTTTCTCAGTTGATCCACAGAATAATCAATGAGGAGCCTCTGCCGATGAGAAATCATCGGCCCGATCTGCCCGATGTGCTGGAGAAAATCGTTAAACACACGCTAGAAAAGAATCCTCAAAAGCGGTACAAGATGGGCCTAAATCTCGCCGCAGATCTCAGTCTTGTTTTTGATTATCTGGGGTATCCGAAAGTAGAAATTTCCAAGAATGAAAAATTTGATATTATTCGCCAACTCAATTTCTTCCAAGAGTTTCCGGAGTCAGAAATCTGGGAGATCGTAGAAGCCAGTTCCTGGCAGGAACACGAACCGGGCGATGAGATTATCAGAGCCGGGGACATTGAGGATTCCTTCTATATCATCGCCTCGGGGGAGGTAGAAGTTAGGAAGGGACGCAAGCGTCTCAGCACCTTAAAAGAAGGCGAATGCTTTGGCGAGATGGGCTACATCACCAAGAGCAAACGGACGGCGTCCATTATTGCCAAGAGTTTTGTAACTTTAATGAAGATTAACGCAACGCTGATCGAGCAGGTATCGATCGAGTGTCAATTACGATTTAGCAAAGTGTTCCTGCGCACACTTGTTGAACGTCTGTCCGCAACCACAGAAATCGCACGGAGCCAATCATAGAGTTCAAGCACCATAAGAATGCTTTTGTTTTACTAAACTTTCAGCGTAAACCGGCGGCAGTTCTGTACACGTCAACCAGTCCCATGGTTGACAAGTCGTGAAACTCACTGAGTCTGGCACCATCGATATGAAGGTTGGGACGCGGCTCACCGGCATTGATTCTCGCACCCGAAGACATTTCCTCGATGGCAAGCCCAAGGTCCCACTCCCTTGTGGAGGCAGCAAAGGTACCGGAAATTCCAGCGTAAGGCTAATGCGTGCCGGCGCGAGTGACAAAGTGCTCGTAAATGGCGACGAGTTCTTTGGGCTCAAATCCGACGATGACGATTTCCTGGCCAGGATAGATGAAGTCCGGGTTCCGTCCCATGCGTCCCTCGTTAAAGTTATAGACGTAGGAGTCACGGGTTTTTTCGTCGATTTCACGGCCAAGAAATGAACTGGATTCGTCGAGCAACCTTTCGTCGGCATCCTTGGGAATTTCGACCTGATAGGTCCCGACGTCTTCGCCACGCCGGATCGCGATTCCTTTTGCAAAATTGTCGATCACAGCATGATGCACGATCCCCCATATCCCTTGGTTGTCTACCTCGGTTACACTGCGAACATAAAATACGGTGTCCCCACCGAGCACGAGCTCTCCCATTAAAAGCTCCCCGACCGACGTTGTCTCCAAACGGTATGGCTTGCGTATGATCTTAATCTTCGGCTTTGCCATCAAAGACTCGTCCTTTTGTAGCTCGCCAACGGTGGTGACCTCCAGGTTTTCAACTTTCTTTACTAGGCTGATTGGAGCATCTGGTGTCTCCGCGTAATCTTCCAAGACTTGTCCTACAGTCGTTTCTCTGATTTCGCCGTTCTCCAATATCTTTATCGGCTGATTTGGATCACTACCGGCATCGGCCGCCAATCCCTGTGGTGTGCTAATTTCAATTTGTTCGGTTTCTCTAATGACTGTGATAGGTGTATCTAAAGCCAGCGAAGGATCTGCAACGATTTCAGAAGGTGCTACGACCTCAACGTTTTCCTTGGGGAACATCGATATTGGCTGATTTTCGGTAACAAAGTCATCCGCGTCGCCGGCGGGCAGGGGTTTATTTTCTGCTTCCGTAATTTCACGGATGTACTCTTTTGCTTCTTTCTCCAGACCTGGATCGACCTTTGAACTCTGTTCTGTGTCCTGACCAGATTGCTTGATAGCCCGCCCGGGCCTATCCAGCGCCGACTGGTAACTGTCAGGGGACCAGGGGAACGGCGCATCGCGGTACACATAGATCAAGCCGCCGAGCACTACTGCGACAAGGACAATGGCGATTACCGTATTGGTCGATCGCATGTTAGAGAAACCCCTGAAAACGGGAGGAATACAGCACTACTCGTGTAACTCTTGACATCTCCACCATGCTGAGATGCTATCACACAGTAGCAGGCCTTTCGGAACAGCATCCTTATGCGGATGTGGTTAAACCGAACCGACGATATAGTTCTCAAGCTGCTGTATGATGAACTCTTTCGCTGAGATGATATCTTTGACGACATCCATGACGGAGAGTACGCCGATCGGTTTTCCGTCTTCCGTTACGGGAAGGTGCCGAATGTGGTGTTCGGACATCAGTACCAAGCATTCTTCAATAGTCTGCTCCGGGCGAACGCCAACAACGTTTTCTGTCATAATCTCCCTGACCTGCGTAGTACGCGACGAACGATTATTCAACACGATTTTTCTCGTGTAGTCACGTTCGGAGATGATGCCGACTAGCTTGTCCGCTTCCATGACCAAGAGGGCGCCAACCTGCTTTTCTGACATCAATTTGATGGCATCAAAGACTGTCGCATCGGGTGATATGGAACAGATTTGATAGCCTGTCAGCTCCAATAGCTGTCGTGCTGTCGTCGTCATGACCCTCCTCCGACGCCAGGATCCAACAGGGGCAGACCGGAAAGGGAAGGTCTCTTATCGTTGTTCGGCCCCGTTGGCCCCGGGGATTCAATATATAGTTTGGCACCGTTAAAGGCTGATCACAACCGCGAGACGAGATCCCGGGTACGGCTTTGAACAAACCCATATTTTGCTGCGGTTTCTGGGGGTTAGTCGTTGCCCCTGGGAAATAATGCGCGCGCTTGGATGGACTTAGCCCCGGGCGAGCCGCTGCTTTCTGTGGATGCCCGTAGTAAGCTACGCGATTTGGCGTATATCCCAGTGCATCCTCACAGCGGGGGCCAACCAAGCACCTCGCGGGGAGTGCATCGTGACGGACACAGCGCCTAAGCGTACGGCCTCAGGGGAAATCTAATTGATCCGTGATGGAAGACTCCGTTCCAAAGAAGCTAGGTAAGTACGAAGTCGCCGATGAGCTGAGCCGCGGTAGCATGGGGATCGTTTACCTTGGGTACGATCCTTATGCGGACCGAAATGTAGCCATCAAAGTGGCACTGTCGGAATCGCTAAATGACAAGGAGTCCGGTGCTCAGTATCGCAAAATGTTTTTCAATGAAGCCCATACGGCTGGGATGCTGACCCACCCAAATATTATCAATGTCCATGACGCCGGGGTTGATGCGGAATACTGCTACATCGTCATGGAATATGTATCCGGTGGGTATACCTTAAAGTCTTATTCTAGACAGGACAATCTACTTCCGATAGAGAAGGTTGTAGAGATCATCTTTAAATGTGCCAAGGCGCTCGACTACGCACACCGGAAGGGTGTGATCCACCGCGACATTAAGCCATCAAATATCCTGCTTACCGAAGACAAGGACGTGAAGATCGGTGATTTCAGCATCGCACACATTACGAAACACGATGCTACAGAAACCATGCCAATAGGTATGGTAGGGTCGCCACGCTATATGGCGCCTGAACAGCTCAAGGAGGATTACATTACTAACCGCACTGACCTTTTTTCCCTTGGGGTTGTGATGTACGAGATGTTGACGGGAAAACATCCTTTCGAAGCGAATAAGTTTTCCCGCCTCGTTCATAAGATTCTGAACGAAGAACCACCACCAATGCGTAACTATCGCGCTGATATCCCGGAAGTCCTCGAGGAGATTGTAAGCAAGGCTATGAAAAAGGATCCGGATGAGCGCTACCAAATGGGTTTAGAGCTTGCTTCTGATTTGAGCAAAGCGTTTAAGCACCTCGAAGGTACGCGGGAAGACGTCGCCGCTCAGGAAAGATTCAACGCCGTCAAGCAGCTCGAATTCTTTAAAGGATTTCCGGACACAGAGATTTGGGAAATCCTACGGGCCAGCGCGTGGTTGGAGTACAGGCATGGCCAGGAAATCATTGTTGAAGGTGATATTGACGATTCGTTTTATATCATCGTTTTTGGAAGCGTCGTTGTGATGAAAGGTAATAAGCGCATTAGAATCCTAGGTGACGGTGACTGTTTTGGTGAGATGGGATATCTCACCAAAAGCAAACGTACGGCGACCATCGTCGCTGAGGGCGAGACATCGTTGCTGAAGATTAAGTCAACGGTGATCTCACAGGTGTCTCTCGAATGTCAGGTGCGTTTCCTCAAGGTATTCCTTAGGACGCTGATACAGCGCTTATCTGTGACGACCCAAAAGGTCTCTCAGGAGAGCTGACAGGACGTATTTGAGGATCGGCAGCGTAATAGTTAGGGTCCTGCTAATGCGGCAACGTAGCCTTGCAATCCGATAAATGCCGGAAACGGCGCGATGATCAGGTAGGTAGGGATAGTGCTCAAGTAAGTTCGGTAGCGGCCCTTGTCGACGAAGCGTTCACGAAACCGAGATGGTGCCCTGACCAGGATTCGAACCTGGGACCTTCCGCTTAGGAGGCGGACGCTCTATCCCCTGAGCTATCAGGGCAGGTTTGGCGGATGCCGATAGCCAATTAATAAAACAAGTAGAAGAGCTGAAGTGTGCTCTCAGCTTCCCCTTCTACTCAAGAGCCAGCCGGGATAGTCGCCGACACAGCGGTCTATTTTACACCCACAAACAAGATCAGCACGATCAGTACGTACAGTGCGAGGATCGTGATAATTGCGCCCCAGATGCGCGGGTTTTTGCGGACAGTTTGATCAAAACTGGAATGGGAAATCTCCACGGGCTCAAGCCATTTGCGGCTTGATTCCCACCGGTTCGCCGGGGTCGCAAGTTTGTGGAGCATGACCTGATTAAAAAGCGCCATGGCGCCTACCAATAGGGCAAACACGGCACCCAGAAATATGAAAATGACGAGGCTGAGCCATAAGACATCCCAGATGGCGATGGGTAGGGAACGTCCCGTGAAGATATGTTGAAGCAGTTGACCACCCTGCTCCGGATTCAGGCCGATGACGAACAGGCCACCCTGGATCAATATGTAGATTGCCGCAAGCATGATAATTGCTCCGGCAACGCGTGGATATTTAAGTGAGAGGGTGTCGGTATTAACTGAGGCGTCCAATGGTTGTGCAAGCTTGCGGAGAGAGATCCAACGGTCAGTTATGGACGTCAATGCCTGCAGCTGTTCAGGTGAAACCATCATGATCACACCCACAACGACCGAGAAGGCATTACCGAAGACGAGCAACCATACAAACCAATTGACATAGTTCTGCAGAATGATGACATCAGTTAAATGTGTTTCCACAGCAATGCCCCCCTTAAAGTCTCCTGTAATCTAAGCCCATATTCAGGTAAGAAGTCAACCATCAGTACGCACTTAGCGTATAAAATTCGTGTGATTTCTCGTATTTGTCTGTGCTTTTTACCGTAGAGATGGTGTCACAGAGATCTCTGCGCTATAGGCAATCGCCTGGTTATCGCGCTTCGGGCGTATGATGAAAAAACTGCCGGATTCAAGCCCAGACTGCGTGGCTTGTGCCATTGAAGCGCTCATGAGCAGCGCGAAAGGGCAGGTTTTCACACAATCGGCGTTTTTAAGCTGGGGTTGGCGAAAATTGGTGGAGCCGAGGAGATTTGAACTCCCGACCTTCGCATTGCGAACGCGACGCTCTCCCAACTGAGCTACGGCCCCAGCATGGTTAATTATATATAATTCTATCTTGCTCGCGATATGGCCGCTAGATCAGGCAATTGGCTTGGTTTTCCCTTGACTCTAAAGGACATTCGTCAATGGCAACGTACCGCTCCGTCACCCGTGGTTGCGGCCAAGGCCCTCAATAGTGCATAGGACCCCGCTCATGTCCCGGTTATCCGTCATTATCCCGACCTTGAACCAAGCAGACGAGATTTCTGGAATGTTATGTCCTCTGCAAAGCTTGCGCGCGCGCCACCATGAAGTCATTGTCGTTGATGGGGGGAGTGATGATGGCATGCGGGATGCGGCACGAGGACTCGCGGACTCTGTGATCCTGGGCACACGTGGCCGAGGTCGCCAGATGAATGCGGGTGCGGCGCTCGCAACGGGTGAGATCTTGATCTTTCTTCATGCGGACACACGATTGCCCGAGGGAGTCGATCGCTTCCTGCCATTAGCCATGGCGGAGAGCGCTCGCGACTGGGGGCGCTTCGATGTGCGTCTTTCTGGGAGCCATAGAATATTTCGTCTGATCGAGTCGCTTATGAACCTCCGTTCCCGACTGACCGGTATCGCTACAGGCGATCAGGCGATATTCATTCGTCGTCATCTGTTTACTCAGATCGGTGGTTTCCCCGAGATCGATCTGATGGAGGATATCGCTATCAGTCATGTGCTAAAGTGTCACGGTCGACCGCTCTGTTTGCGACAGCGTGTTGTCACCTCGAGCCGACGTTGGGAGCAGTACGGCATCTTCCGCACAATCATCAAGATGTGGTACCTCCGCCTGGCGTATATGTTAGGTGCTGACCCATCGGACCTCGCGGAGCAATATGACCAGATATGACAGGATCTTATAGGATCCCGGCCAGGGCGAGTCATGGCCGTGGGAACCCGATCGTGAGGAGGCTTTTAGCCGTTACTTTCCCAGCCTCAAACGCAACGTGGTGTGGCAGGGTGGTCGGGGATCGGCTTGTCCCGCCATGGGATCTGATCTGTGCCCTGTCTTCATCTGACTTTCCAAGCGCCGTAGTGTCATCCTGAGCTGGACTGATTGCACGATGTCCCTATCTGGTTTAACCTTCCGCAGCCTGATTTTTTCTCAGACGGCGATCCATGGAGAGGTGTCCGAGCGGTCGAAGGAGCACGCCTGGAAAGTGTGTGTACGTCTTAAAAGCGTACCGTGGGTTCGAATCCCACCCTCTCCGCCATTGTACACATGATTCTGTTGTGTCATTTATGGCGGTGGCCTGTGCCGGTTGTCTTTCCGCGGCGCGACGTTGCGAACTCCGTCAGGCCCGGAAGGGAGCAGCGGTAACAGCGGACGCGAATGCCGGGAGTATGGCCGGCATGGGCTGCCGCCCCTATGTCCTGAGATCATGGCGGTTCCGAAGCATACCATGAGCTATAAAGTACTCGCGCGAAAATGGCGCCCGGGCCGGTTCGAAGAAATGGTTGGCCAAGAACACGTTTTGCGTGCACTGACCAACGCGTTGGATAACGACCGCTTGCATCATGCCTATTTATTCACGGGCACCCGTGGTGTCGGCAAGACGACGCTTGCCCGGATTCTTGCCAAGGCGCTAAATTGCGAAAAAGGCGTCAGCTCAATCCCCTGTGGACAGTGTACTGCCTGCAATCAAATCGATGAGGGACGTTTTATCGATCTGATCGAGGTAGACGCTGCCTCTCGGACCAAAGTAGATGAGACGCGAGAGCTACTGGACAACGTCCAATATGTGCCATCGGTGGGACGTTATAAGGTATATCTCATCGACGAAGTGCACATGTTCTCAAATCATAGTTTTAATGCGCTGCTCAAAACCCTTGAGGAGCCTCCACCTCATATCATATTTTTGTTGGTTACCACTGATCCTAAGAAGATCCCTGTTACGATCTTATCTCGTTGTTTGCAGTTTAATCTCAAGCGTCTGACACCCGCTCAAATCGTAAAACAGCTTACGGACATTCTTGAGCAGGAACAGATCGGAAGTGATCAAATCTGCCGTCGCTTGATTGCAACTGCAGCTGACGGCAGCCTTAGAGATGCCTTAAGTTTGCTCGATCAGGCGATTGCTTTTGGCGGCGGTGAACTGAAGGAGACGGATGTCAGAGCGATGCTTGGAACAATTGACAGACGTGAAGTTCTCGCGCTGATGAACGCTTTGGTAATGCGTGACGCACCAGGATTACTTGCTCGGATTGACCAAATTGCGGAACAGAACCCGGACTTCGATGCCTTGCTCGCCGAGTTGTTATCTCTGTTACAACGAATTGCAGTTTATCAAGCGGTTCCCCAGGTGACGGATGAAACCATGGATGACCATGAGACCCTCGTGACCCTGGCGAAACAAGCGGAGCCGGAAGAGATTCAGCTCTACTACCAGATCGGCCTGGTGGGGCGGCGCGATCTGCTACTTGCTCCAGATCTGCGAACGGGTTTCGAGATGATCATGCTACGCATGCTGGCCTTTACGCTTGAACAGTCAGGGCACGGATTGGAAGAATCTGATAGTCAATTACAAGCGGCTTCATCGACGCCCTGCGGGGGTCATCAGGCGTTCGGAGTTTCCCCTACGGTAGCGGATGCACAGGATCCAGTCAGTGAGTGGAGTGCACTCATTGATGAGATGCGGTTAACCGGGTTGGTACGGGAGCTTGCCGGCAATTGCGTGTTGCAGGACCGCGATGCCAATAGGATCAAACTGGTCTTGCCGCCCAGGTGCCAACATCTTCTCAACGATAATGTTGAGGCGCGCCTGCAGAATGCTTTGAAGGATCGGTTTGGTGAAGATGTGCGCCTCGTCATCACAGTTGGCGAACCCGGCGCGGAAACGCCTGTCGAGCTTAAAGTCCGCGAGGGAAACGAAAGGCAGCACAGTGCTGAACGTGCTATCGAGGGGGACTCAAATGTCAAGGCACTCGTGGACACTTTTGGCGCCGAAGTGGACAAGGCGTCGATTAGACCAGTGCATCCTGAAAACAGGAATACAACGGCCGTGTCCAAGGATTAGTTGAGGCACCATCGCAACGGCGTATCAGGAGAAATCACAATGAAGAGTTCGCTCGGGGATCTGATGAGGCAGGCTCAACAGGTTCAGGAAAACTTGAAAAAGGCCCAAGAGGAACTGACCAACCTTGAAGTAACGGGCGAGGCAGGGGCGGGTCTGGTTCGCATTATCATGACCGGGCGCCATGACGTAAAGCGTGTTGAGATTGATCCGAGTCTTATCGCGGCAGACAAAGAGATGCTTGAAGATCTGATTGCAGCTGCGGTGAATGACGCCAGCAGACGGGTTGAGCAGGCGAGCAAGGACAAACTATCATCCTTGGCCGGGGCGTTTGATCTGCCAAGTGAACTAAAGTTGCCCATGTAATGGCAGAGTTAGACCTGAACCTGCCGCGCAATTCATGCCAAGTCCCCTATGGCCGATTCACCGCTGATTAATCAACTTATTGATGCGCTGCGTTGTTTACCAGGTATCGGGCCCAAGTCGGCACAGCGCATCGCCTATCATCTTCTCCAACGCGATAACGAAGGCGCTCGCCGGCTCGCACGTGCGCTGAACGAGGCGGTGGACAAGGTACGCCACTGTGAGCGGTGTCGTGCCTTCAGCGAGGGGCCCGTCTGCCGTTTGTGCTTGAGCACCAAGCGGGACCGGTCGCTGCTGTGTGTGGTGGAAAGTCCGACGGACGTCCAGGCGGTTGAGGAAGCCGACTACAGCGGCCTCTACTTTGTATTGATGGGACGTCTCTCGCCGCTTGATGGAATCGGTCCAGATGATCTCGGCATCGACAAGCTTGCTGCTTTGCTCGACGAAGGCAATATCAAAGAAGTCATTTTGGCAACCAACCTGACTGTCGAAGGGGAAGCTACAGCGCATTATGTGGGTGAGCTGGTACACGCCAAGGGTATTCGTGCGACACGAATTGCGCATGGCGTACCGCTTGGTGGAGAGCTTGAATATATCGACAGTGGTACCTTATCTCAGGCAATTATGGGGCGCCGGGAAATCTGATCAGGATGGGGTCGGAAGCTCTTGCAGTTGTCTTGTCAGCTTGGCCCGCCAGCCGTTAGATTGCGCGGGCTTTCCGATTGCTTCGACTGCTCGCCTTTGTAATCCTTTGCTAGCGGCTTGCGCGCCCGTAAACTTGACTCCCACGGTACGTTTTTCCGCACGCGGCTAGTTATTGAATTGGTAGTAGGTGGCGTTTAGATACGCGACGACATCTTCAATATCTTCTTCGAACCACTGGAGTTCAAGACTGAGTTCGCACCGCTCAACCTGTTTTCGAAGTCCTTCCAAAGTCTTAATGCGATGGTTGGGCCGTGTATACTGAGACGTATCGTGACAATGCAAGCAATTCTGATCGTGCAAGTCCTGCCCGTGTCGGACATCAGCCGCATACGGCGTCGTCTGCATACAAAACGTCATAATAACGCCCACTAAGCCGACCAGCCGTTTCGCAGTACGAAGATCCATGTCTATTGCCAGTGCGTTTAATTTAACCAATTTTAGCTGATAGGTGTGCGACGCGTACGGGTGCCGGCGGATGCGAGTCATGAAATGCAGAGTAGACTGGATCCGGCGTGAGCGTATTTGCATTTTCTTTATAGAGCTTCACGAGAGCCTGGATTAAGGTGCTTGCTTTAGCCTGCTTCACAGCAAAGTCATCGGCTTCAAATTCGTGCTTTCGGGATATGTGTGCGAGCAGTGGCTGGAAGAAGAATGCAAATACGGGAGAAACGAGCAGAAACAGGACTAGCGCAGCATGCGCAGAAGGCAAGGCAATGCCAAGCCCCGAATAGAACCAAGGCTGGTCAATCAACCAGCCGAGAAATGCGAGTCCGAACAAGCTTACGGCTGCCATCGCGACGATCCGTTTGGTAATGTGTTTACACTTAAAATGGCCGAGTTCGTGAGCGAGTACTGCCTCAATTTCGTCAGAGTTCAACTCGTCCATCAATGTGTCGAAAAACACAATGCGCTTGTTCGTGCCGAGTCCGGTGAAATAGGCGTTCCCATGTGTGGAACGAGTTGAGCCGTCCATGACGAATATTCCCTGGCTTGAAAAGCCATTGCGCGTCAAGAGATTTTCAATGCGAGCACGCAGCGCAACGTCGCTAAGCGGCCGAAACTTGTTAAACAGCGGGGCGATGAAGGTGGGGTATGCCCACATCATGAGTAGGCTAAAGGCGATCCACGCAATCCAGACGTAAAACCACCATAGCTCTCCCCCATGTAACATTAACCAGAGAACCAATGCCGCAAGCGGAGTCCCAATCAACAATAGCAGTGCACCCTGCTTAAGAATGTCGGTAACGAAGGTCTTTGGCGTTGTTTTGTTGAAGCCGAAGCGTTCTTCGATCACAAAGGTTCGGTAAGCAGACATTGGCACCTCAAGGACAGCCATCAGCGCATAGGCGGAGATCACGAACCCGATGCCCTTTGCAAGCGGCGGGAGTTCGGCCGAGCGCCAAGCGGAATCCAGCAAGTTAAGTCCGCCACCCAGTGTCCATATGAGCAACAATAGCGCGCCAACAAGTAGCTCATTCATTCCAAATCGTACCTTGGCTTGCGTGTAATCGGCTGCTTTCTGATGCGCGCTGAGCGGTATCGATTTTTGAAATGCAGCAGGCACTTGATCTCGATGGGAGCGCACGTGCTCAATATGTCGCCGTATAAGCCATCCCTGTAAAACGATGTAACTGGCGAGTGCTACCAGGAATATTAACGTTAGTCCGTTCATTGTCGCATTATGGGTAAGCCGCTATTTAAAGTCGTAACTATTATACTGCTTGCCTTACTGGATGTGTGTGCCGAATGACACCATATTACGGTTAGGATATCCTTTGCCAAAAATTCGTACAGGTTTCGAGAGATGACCCAATCCGCGGACAATCTTATTTGGATCGACCTGGAGATGACCGGCCTCGATACGGACAACGATTATATCATCGAGATTGCGACCGTGATCACGGACAGTGAATTGAACATTGTAGGGGAGGGGCCGGCGCTAGCCATACATCAGGATGAGGCCATATTACAAGGCATGGACGATTGGAATACGTCGCAACACAGCAAATCAGGGTTGATTGACCGGGTGCGACGTAGCACATTGACGGAGGCGGATGCCGAGCGGGCAACGCTGGGATTTCTCAAGCGCTATGTCCCACCGAATACGTCACCGATGTGTGGCAACAGCGTTTGCCAGGACAGGCGTTTTCTGCATCGCTTGATGCCGGAACTCGAACGCTACTTTCACTACCGTAACCTGGACGTCAGCACCGTTAAGGAACTCGTCAAGCGCTGGGCCAAGAAGGAGTTTGAGAAAAGCTCTAGCCATCTGGCACTTGACGATATACGGGATTCCATCAACGAGCTCCGAACCTATCGCGAGCAGGTATTTAATTGCTGAGCCATGGTAGGGCATGCCACAGATTTGCCGCGCAACCTTTATAGCGCGGAACAGGTTCGTGAACTGGATCGCCGCGCGATCGAGGAGCACGGTATTCCCGGTCAAGCGCTGATGGAACGGGCCGGAAAGGTGGCATTCGGCGTCTTGTGTAGCCGCTGGCCCCTGGCACGCCATATCACAGTCCTTTGCGGCATGGGTAACAACGGGGGTGATGGATATGTGACGGCCCGCCTTGCTCACCAGGCGGGCCGAGACGTCTGTGTTATCCAGGTTGGTGATGCAGGTCGATTGCACGGTAATGCACGTGCGGCGGCCGATGCCATGATTTCGACCGGTCTTACTCCCAGTCCGTACGATCACAGCAAGCTTGCAACGGCTGACGTTGTGGTGGATGCATTGCTTGGGACGGGCTTGGATAGGCAGCTCAGCGGTGAGTGGGAAGAGGTGATCCATGCGGTCAATGAACGGGCTAAGGCCGTTCTTTCGATCGATATTCCCTCTGGTCTTAATGCGGACACCGGTTGCGTGATGGGTTCGGCGGTCAGGGCGGACGTGACCATCACGTTTGTGGGTCTGAAGCGAGGTCTGTTCACTGGCCGGGGGCTGGAGTGCAGCGGCGAGGTGCTGTACCACGATCTAGAAGTGCCTGCGGAAGTCTATCGCGAGGTGGAACCGTCCGCCCTGCGTCTGATCCTTGCCTCCCTTCAGGCCCTCTTGGGGCGTCGGCCCCGAGCGGCGCATAAAGGGCGCTTTGGCCATGTACTCGTTGTGGGGGGCGATGAAGGATTTGCGGGCGCGGCACGTATGGCGGCAGAGGCCGCCGGGCGGGTTGGCGCAGGGCTCATCAGCCTTGCGACCCGAAGTGCGCATGCAGGCACCGTGTGTGCCGCCCGTCCCGAGATCATGTCGCACGGCATCGAGGATCCAAACGAACTCCCCGCACTCATCGAGCATGCCACTGTCGTTGCCGTGGGTCCCGGTCTCGGCCAATCCCCTTGGGCTGTCTCGCTATTTACCAAGGTGCTTGAGCAGGATCGGCCGATGGTGCTGGATGCCGATGCCCTAAATCTCCTCGCCGCGGATCCTGTCACTCGCGATCATTGGATCTTAACCCCACATCCGGGTGAAGCCGCCCGGATGCTTGGGTGCAGCACTCTTGAGGTGGAAGCCGATCGCTTTAAGGCCGCTACAGACCTGCAGCGTCAATACGGCGGCGTCGTGGTGCTTAAGGGCGCGGGCAGCGTCATCGCAGAGGCAAATGAGCCTCTCGGTGTTTGCCATCAGGGGAATCCCGGGATGGCGAGCGGAGGGATGGGCGATGTGCTCACCGGCTGCATCGCTGGGCTGCTTGCCCAAGGGTTGAATGCCGGCGATGCAGCGCGGCTTGGCGTCTGTGTGCATGCCGCTGCGGGCGACTTTGCGGCGAAAGAGGGTGAGCGTGGCTTGCTCGCAACCGACTTGATGCCGTGGCTTCGCCGCCTTGTGAATCCCGGTGCGTCATGAAGCTTCAAATCGCGAACCCCGCCGCCATGGAGGCACTTGGCGAGGCCCTGGCGAGACATTGCACGGTCGGGATGAGCTTGTTTCTTCAGGGCGAGTTGGGCGTCGGGAAGACGACCTTGGTCAGGGGTTTCCTGCGAGGTTTGGGTTACACCGGCGTTGTAAAAAGCCCGACCTATACGCTCATCGAACCCTACGAGCTTGGAGAGCGCCGGGCCTATCATTTCGATCTGTATCGGGTAACCGAGCCTGGGGAGCTGGATCCCCTCGGGTTTCGGGACTATTTCGATGGACAGGCCTTGTCGTTGGTCGAATGGCCCGAGCATGCGGCGGGTCGGCTCGGCAAAGGCGATATCCTGGTGCGTATTGCCTACGGGCCGTCCCATCGTGACGTCGAACTGAGCGCAGCGTCCGCCGCCGGGCAGTCCATCCTCCACGCACTCTCCGAGAGCCCCGCCCCTCCCTCTTGATGGCGTGGGCAATCCAACGCTCTCACCGTGGGGTGGCCGCTCTCCCTGGGGCACCACAGATTTCAAGTGTATGAGAAACAATCAGATACCGAGTTTAGCTAAAAATTACTTGAAATTATCGAAATAAGGACTACAAAATAAAGAAACTATCATTAAAAGAGTCCACAGGACATGCGACTGTTTGGCGCCTTGCTGCTGTTGCTGCTGCCGAGTTCTGTGTCGGGGACACCCACCGAGCTCAAGAACGTGCGCATTTGGGCCGCACCGGACAATACGCGCGTGGTATTTGACGTCACGAGCCCAGCCGATCATGTGCTCTTTACGTTAACGGGCCCTAACCGTGTGGTGATCGACATGCAGGATGCCCGGATGGACGGATCGCCTCGTCAGCCATCGGCAAGCGATAAGCTGCTTGCAGCCGTACGCAGCGCACCGCGCGAGAACAACCATCTGCGGATTGTTCTGGATCTGAAGAAGCAGGTCCAAGCTAAGAGCTTTCTGCTCCCACCAAACGAGCGTTACGGCCACCGTCTCGTGGTCGATCTCTATGATGTCCAGAGACAGAAAACCCCGAGGCCGCCTCCCAATCGAGTTCCAAATCAGCGGAGGGACGTGGTGATCGCGATCGACCCTGGCCATGGCGGCGAGGATTCCGGCGCACGCGGCAAAGGGGGCACCTATGAGAAAGACGTGGCGCTGTCCATCGCTAGACGCCTTGCTAAATTGATTGATGCCGAACGGGGCATGCGCCCGGTGCTGGTCCGCAACGGCGATTACTTCATAGGCCTGAGGAAACGCATGGACATCGCCCGCGAGCATAAATCTGATCTATTTATTTCAATCCACGCTGATGCCTTTAACCTCCCTAACGTGCGCGGATCATCTGTGTATGTCTTGTCAGAGCGTGGGGCAAGCAGCGAGGCGGCACGCTGGCTTGCGGAGCGTGAAAACGCCTCCGACCTCATCGGTGGCGTCAGTTTGGATGATAAGGACGGCGTTCTAGCGTCGGTTTTATTGGATCTATCTCAGACGGCTACCCGTGAGGCGAGTATCGAGGTAGCTGAGCGGGTGCTCGGCGAGCTCGGCAGGGTAGGGAAGGCCCATAAACGTCGTGTGCAGCATGCGGGGTTTGCAGTGCTCAAATCACCGGATATTCCCTCCCTGCTGGTTGAGACCGCTTATATTTCTAATCCCTACGAAGAAAACAGGCTCCGGGAACCGGGCTACCAAGACGCGATTGCGCGCGCCATCTTCAAGGGGCTCAACGATCATTTCAAACATCATCCGCTGCCCGGTTCATTGGTTGCGGTACGCGAACACACCATTGCGCGGGGTGAAACGCTTTCCGAAATTGCGCAGCGATATCGGGTGAGCCAGGAGGCTTTGCGCAGCGTTAATGGACTGCCGGACGATCACTTACAGGTGGGGCAGACGCTGCGCATTCCCGCGGGGGGTGACGGTTAAGGTACGGATACCCGCTGTGTCGGGGCCACCTGCATCCGTGCCATCGCACGCGATCTGCGAACTGGTTCAAGATCACTGGAACGAGGCCTAAGTATCTCGCGCTTCCCCAGCCCTTGGCGCCACCTTTTCTGTCGTGCGCTCCCGTGCGATCGCGAGCGCCAAACGGCGCACTGCTCTGATCTAAAGCAATCAACGGCCCGAAAGGGCAGAGAACTTTTAGGTGCCAAATTTTTTGGCAATGAATAGTGCATTGCCGATACGGATCCTCGGAGTGGTTCATGGTTAAGGAACTTGCCGGATGCGGCGACAAGCGGGTTGCCGATGCGAAACTGCCACCCTGACATCTCGTATACTATAAGCGCCATGACCGACGTCGGTTCAGATGCCCGCATCCGAGTTCTTCTTCCCTACCTTGCCAATCAGATCGCAGCCGGCGAGGTCATCGAACGTCCCGCCTCCGTAGTCAAAGAGTTGCTTGAGAACAGCCTAGATTCCATCAGCACGCAGATCGATATAGCAGTAGAGCGCGGTGGGATCCGCTCAATCCGGGTTCAAGACAACGGTTCGGGTATTCACCCTGATGACCTCTTGCTCGCACTTTCTCGCCATGCGACCAGTAAGATCTCCGTGCCTGAAGATCTAGGGCGGGTCAGGACATTAGGGTTTCGCGGAGAGGCGTTACCGAGTATTGGTTCGGTTTCCCGTCTAACCTTAGTTTCCCGCACAAAGCAGAACGAGATGGGGTGGGCAGTGACCTCGTTGGGTGAAAAGTCGCCGACGATGCCGGAACCGCGGCCTCATCCCCTGGGCACAACTGTAGAGGTACGTGACTTGTTCTTTAACACGCCGGCGCGTCGCAAGTTTCTGCACTCCGAAAAGACAGAGTTCTTCCACGTGCACGGCATTGTGAAACGGATGGCGCTCAGCCATTTTGATGTTGGAATGACTCTCCACCATAACGATCGCCCCGTGTTCAAATTGCGTCCCGCTGTATCCGAAGAGGAACAAAATCGCCGGGTAGCCAGTCTGCTTGGCGGGGCCTTTTTGGAAAAGGCCCTGCGGATCGACTATCAGGCGGGGGGTCTTCGAGTCTGGGGCTGGCTGGGTCTGCCCGCCACGGCTAGGAGCCAGACCGATATGCAGCATGTTTATTTGAATGGCCGTATGATCCGCGACAAACGGGTCAATCATGCACTGCGCCAGGCCTACGAGGACATGCTCTATCCTGGTCGGCATCCCGCCTATGTGTTGTATCTGGAGGTCGATCCTTCCTCTGTTGATGTTAACGTGCATCCCACCAAATTCGAGGTGCGCTTCCAGGAGGCCCGCACCGTTCATGATTTTCTTTATGGGAGCCTCCATCAAGTTTTGAGTGGGTATCGTCCGCTTACCACGATGGGTGGCGTGGAAAATGAGCGCGCCTTCCACCCGTTAATGGCTAATCGGCTGTATAGCCCCTTGGCCCCTCATGGCCGGCGGCTGGGCTTTCCCCTGCTGAAGAAAACCTCGGTTGATGAGCCAGTGAGTTTTGATGTGAACCGTTGCGAGACCGCCGTTACGGATGCGCCGTCACATCGGCACGTGAGGCGGTCCGAGGTGCCGCCACTTGGCCGCCCACTCGCTACGCTGCATGGCAGGTACCTCCTTGCTGAGACTGAAACTGGGCTCATCATCGTCGATATCCCGGCAGCCCAAGTGCGCATTGCATTGGAGCGGATCAAGGCCGCGTACGAAAGCGGGCGAGTGCGCTCGCGCCCGCTCTTGATTCCCGAGACGGTCGCCGTAGACGAGGCCACGGCCGATCGGGTCGACCAGTTTACCTCGCAGCTTAATCGCATGGGGTTGGTTGTGATTCGGGTTGGCCCAAACAGGCTGTTGGTCCGAGAGGTCCCGGCTTTGCTGGCGGGCGCCAACGTGAGTGCCTTAGTTTGCGATGTGCTTGCCGCCCTTGCCGCGCATTCTAACCACGCCGAAGCGGGGCCACCGCCACGATCGTTGCTGGCTACGTTGGCGCAGCACGCGAAAGATAATGTGAATTGCCCTCTGGACTTGGAAGGGATGAATGCGCTCCTTCGGGAACTCGAACGCATCGAGCCCGGTGCCGAGGGTTGCCAAGAGGGTTTGGTGTGGGGAGAGATCACGGTCGAAGCGCTGCAGAGCCTGGTAGGGCGCAGCCAATGAACGAGGGCGAAAAGGCACGCGCCGCATGCGGCGAGCACAATGTGGGAGTGGCGGGGGATGCCCGGCCCTTGCCCCCGGTAATTTTTCTGATGGGACCCACAACGGCCGGCAAGACGCAACTTGCTGTCCGCCTTGTGGAGCGGTTGCCTTGTGATGTCATCAGTGTGGACTCCGCAATGGTCTATCGCGACATGGATATCGGTACGGCGAAACCTACACCGGAGGTGCTTGCCCGCGTTCCGCACCGGCTGATTGATATCTGCGACCCGGCTGAGCCTTATTCCGCGGCGCGATTTCGCCAGGATGCGCTGCGCGAGATCGATGCCATCACAGCCAAAGGCCGGATCCCCTTGCTGGTCGGGGGTACTGGCTTGTATTTCCGTGCCTTGCAGAACGGTATTTCAAAACTGCCTTCGGCTTGCCCGCCGTTGCGTGACTCCCTTTCAGGGGAGGCGCGGCGTCGAGGGTGGCCTTCACTGCATGCGCAATTGGCGCAACTTGATCCCGCCTCCGCAAAGCGGATCCATCCAAACGACCCTCAGCGAATACTGCGCGCCCTGGAGGTCTTTGCGCTGACGGGACGGGGGCTCACTGAGCATTTTTCGCAGCAAAGGGCAATGGCCCTCCCCTATCGAGTGGTAAAGATCGTGCTTGCACCGAGTGAACGCGAGGTGATTCATCACGCTATTCGGGAGCGATTTCACCGCATGTTGGAGCGTGGCTTCGTTGAGGAGGTGCGCCGCCTCTACATCCGGGGTGACTTGGATCCCAGCCTGCCGTCCATGCGGATCGTTGGCTATCGCCAGGTGTGGCGCTATTTGGATGGCGCGCTGGAATACCCTGCCATGGTGGAGCGCGCAATTGTTGCAACGCGTCAACTGGCAAAACGCCAGTTGACTTGGCTGCGTTCAGAACGAAATGCCACTTGGTTCGACGTCACAGATCACGATGTGCTTCCTCGCCTGTTGAAATTTTTGGAGGGAGCCCCTACGTATGTAGCAAGATGGTAATATACTGTTTAAAAAATATGGCGCTGCGGTAATATGGTCCCTGTTACGTGGCGAATTATAACTATAAATATAAGGAGAACACTATGAGCAAGGGGCATTCGCTTCAGGATCCGTATCTTAATGCTCTACGTAAAGAACGCGTTCCGGTGTCTATCTACCTGGTGAACGGGATCAAACTCCAGGGCCAGATCGAGTCATTTGATCAATTTGTGGTATTGTTGAAAAATTCGGTCAGCCAAATGGTCTACAAACACGCCATTTCAACCGTCGTGCCCGCACGGAATATCAAAATCCCAAGAACTGATGAAGAAGGTGAAGAGGGTTAACCTTCTGTTTTCCCTGACGGAATGTCGGGCCATTGCCGTTGTCTGACAACAACATAGACAGTGGCGAACGTACCGTACTGGTACACCTGACCTTCCGAGACACGGAAGTCAATGAGGAGCTGGAGGAGTTTAGGCACCTTGCTACATCCGCCGGCGTTTTCCCGGTCGCGACGCTAACCGGTACCAGAGAGGCTCCGTCCCCACGCTACTTTGTCGGTAGCGGGAAAGCGCAAGAGATTAAGGTGTGTGTTCAGAAATGCCGGGCAGACGTTGCGCTCTTTAATCACACACTGACTCCTGCCCAGGAACGGAATCTGGAAGGGTTGTTAGGCTGCCGTGTACTGGATAGAACCGGCCTCATATTAGACATTTTCGCTCAGCGTGCCCGTAGCTACG
This sequence comes from Gammaproteobacteria bacterium, assembly GCA_022614965.1. GTDB lineage: Bacteria > Pseudomonadota > Gammaproteobacteria > JAKEHO01 > JAKEHO01 > JAKEHO01. The sequence goes on along the minus strand of JAKEHO010000001.1, from coordinate 2,399 downwards.
AGGGTATGCTGCAGGTGGAGCTTGCACAGTTGCAGCACCTTTCTTCGCGACTCGTGCGAGGATGGACACACCTCGAACGTCAGAAGGGCGGCATCGGATTGCGAGGGCCTGGTGAGACGCAGCTTGAAACCGACCGCCGACTGATCGGTCAACGGATTAAGCATGTTCACCAGCGCCTGGAAAGGGTAAGACGGCAGCGGCAGATGGGGCGTAAGCTTCGTCGCAAGGCGGCATTGCCGATCGTCTCGCTGGTCGGTTACACCAATGCCGGCAAGTCCACGCTGTTTAATGGCTTGACAGGGGCCTCCGTGTACGCCGCAGACAAATTGTTCGCAACCCTTGATCCGACGTTGAGGCGGATCGAGGTGCTCGGTTGCGGTTCGGTGATTCTCACCGACACAGTGGGATTCATCCGGCATCTGCCGCATGATCTGATCGCCGCCTTTCGCGCAACGCTTGAAGAGATCCGTGAAGCCAATCTGTTGCTGCATGTGATTGATGCCGCTGACGAGCAACGCCATGAGCGAATTGAGCAGGTCAATCAGGTTATTCATGATATTGGCGCTTCAAGTGTTCCGCAGGTAGAGGTCTACAATAAGATTGATCGACAAGGCGACATGTTACCCAGAGTAGATCAGGATGAACACGGACGGATCCGTCGCGTGTGGTTGTCTGCGAAAATGGGTGCCGGGCTGGAAAATCTTTTCGTGGCCATCGCCGAACATGTCAGAGAGGATAGGGTGCGGCGCTGGCTGCGAATTCCCAATACGGCCGGAAGGCTCCGGGCGCGTCTATTTCAGCTCGGCGCGGTTCGGCAAGAGTGCCGCAACGAGGATGGTGGATGGACGGTAGAGGTGGAGCTTCAGGGGCACCAGCTTGATCGCCTCTGCCGTGATGCTGGCCTGGATTCTGAGCGTGTTGCAGCGGGAATGGTCGCTACTTGAGAAGATTGATCTCGCGCAATCCGCTGCGTGTAACTTGGTACTGGAGCAACCGTCATGGGCTGGAATAACCCCGGTGGCAACGGGAGCAAGGACCCTTGGGGCCAACGTGATCCGGATCGCGGTCCGCCGGACCTCGATCAAATTGTACGCAAGATGCAGGACCGGCTTGGAGGATGGTTTGGCCGTGGACGCACGGGCATGCCCGGGCGGCGCGCTCCGGGTATCTTGACCCTTGTCGGTATTGCCATTGGCATCATTTTGCTTTGGGAGTGTGCCTACATCATACAGCCCGCGGAACGGGGCCTCGTACTGCGTTTCGGCTCATTCGTCCATGTTTTGGAGCCTGGTATCAATTTCCGTTTCCCACGCCCAATCGAAAAGGTTGAAATCGTGGATATTGATCAGATTCGCACGGTCTCGCACAAGGCAAACATGCTCACTCAAGATGAGAACATCGTCGATATCGAAATGGCGGTGCAGTATAAGGTCAAGGATCCGAAGAGTTATCAATTTAACGTCCGCAGTCCGGATGGCACTCTAAGGGATGCAATGGAAACTGCGATAAGAGAAGTGATCGGAAAAAGTAAAATGGATCTAGTGCTGACTGTCGGGCGAGGTGAGATCGCTGCCAAAATTATGCAGCTCATTCAGGGTATTGTGGATCAGTACCAAACCGGCTTACTCGTTACCAGTGTCAATATGCAACCCGCCAAACCACCAGAACCAGTGAAGAGTGCGTTTGATGACGCCATTAAGGCGCGCGAGGACGAGCAACGCCTTATTAATGAAGCCGAGGCCTATCAGAATGAGATCGTACCGAAGGCGCGTGGTGCGGCAGCACGACGGCGTGAGGAGGCCAAGGCGTACAAGGCGCAGGTGATCGCCGAGGCGGAAGGCGAAACCAACCGGTTCGATCAGTTGCTTCAGGAATACGAGAAAGCTCCGGCTGTGACCAGGGCGCGACTTTATCTCGAGGCGGTCGAATCGGTGCTGTCCAATTCCCCGAAGGTGCTCGTGGATCTCAAAAGCGGTAACAACTTGCTGTTCCTGCCTTTGGACAAGTTGCTGGAGCGAGGCACGCCGGGTGGGCAGGATCTCCAGTCGGAAGATCTGACTCAGCAGCCCGCTGCAGCGGCCTCGAAGCAGGATGCGCAGCCGGACGACGACGAGCTGAGGGACAGGAGGGCACGCTAAATGGCATTCCCAAAACTCTTTATCACGATCTTCGTGCTTATTGCGGTCGGGTGGCTCTCCATTTTTACAGTGGACGAACGCCAACGCGCCATCAAGTTCAGACTAGGTAGCATCGAACGTTCTGATTACAAGCCGGGGCTGCATTTTCAAATTCCATTTATAAACAACGTGGGTAAATTCGATGCACGCGTCCTCACGCTTGACTCTGAGCCCGAAAGATTCCTGACCAGCGAGAAGAAGGACGTGATTGTGGACTCGTAC
>JAKEHO010000050.1 GCA_022614965.1 Gammaproteobacteria bacterium | reverse complement strand
GGCAGTTTTGGGAGCGGGGGTCCCGCAGCGTACGGTCCACGCTGCGTTTCCTCTGGCGCTAGGGCCCAGGGTCTCATGTATACAGACCTCAAATGAGGCTGAAACGGCCGCCGCCTTTGCTTCGGCGGATATCTACCTTTTGCCCAGTCTCTTCGAGGGTACGCCGCTGACACTTATCGAAGCCATGATGAGTGGCATGCCTATCGTTACCACTGATACGTGCGGAATGAAGGACGTTATTCAGGATGGTAAGAATGGGCTATTAGTTCCAATTCGCTCGCCTGAGGCGATTATGGCGGCAGTTAAACGGTTGATTAGTGATGCAGCATTACGCGCCCGCCTAGGTATGTCAGCGCAAGAAGAAGCAACGGAAAAATATACATGGGACCGAGTGGCTGCGCCAATCCGAGAAGTGTATGAGCAACTATACGAACAGCGGGTTCATTGAACAAACAAAAGTGGTTTTTCCAAGCGCCTATCCTACAGTGATCGATAAGATGTATCGAAGGCTGCGAGATATTCCTTGGCGTCTCTCTCAGGCGCGTGATGCATTGTTCCCAAGTCAATATGGACATCTCTACCATACCGTTCGTCCTTATACGATGTGCGGCTACGCACGCCTCCGCGGACTGTATCAAGCTATACGATACGTAGTGAAATGTAATGTACGTGGTGATGTAGTCGAATGCGGTACTGCGCGTGGGGGCAGTGCTGCATTGATGGGACTTGTTCTCAAGGAGCTAGGAGCAGATCGAACATTATGGGTCTTCGATACCTTTGAGGGGCTCCCACCACCTACGGATGCCGATCCTGACTATGAGGTAGCTACGCTGTACGCCGGCAGTTGCCGGGGCGAGTTGACAGAGGTCCAAAATCTTTTTAAGTACTGTGACATCTTATCTCAATCTAAATTCATCAAAGGTCTCTTTCAGCAGACCGTTCTTACTTCTGAGATTGAGAATATAGCAGTTCTCCATATTGACGGCGATTGGTATGAAAGTGTCAAGGTCTGCCTTGACCATCTCTATGATCGCGTCAATCCCAGAGGTGTGATTCAGATAGATGACTATGGTCAATGGAGCGGCGCGAGAAAGGCAGTCAACGAATTTCTGGATCAGCGTGGCATAACAGTACGCCTGCGCTATTTGGACTATACAGGACGCCAGTTCATCAAGCCATCGGAAAGAGTGAATAATCTATGAGAAGTGCCAATCCATACGATATCAAGATGGCCTATGAGGCTTGGCATGATCGACTTGCAGTGGATAGCGAAACTGATACTCCATGGCATCGGCTGGTCAAGCAGCATTTGCAGCCCCGTGATGTGGATGGTAAGAGGTGTCTGGAAATCGGATGTGGGCGCGGCGGTTTTGCTTGCTGGTTAGCCAGCCAACAGGAGCGCCCGTCAGAGATTGTGGCCTCTGATTTTGCAGTCACGGCACTTGAAAAAGGTCGAACGTTTGCCGCCGATCATGGAATCTCCGGGATCGTATGGGAACAGGGGGACATTCAGGCGATTGACCACCCGGCTGCGAGCTTCGACACCGTGATCTCCTGCGAAACGATTGAGCACGTTCCTGATCCGCGCAAGGCACTCTGCGAGCTGGCTCGCGTGCTTAAACCTGGCGGTCGATTATTTTTGACGACACCAAACTACTTGGGGACGCTCGGAATCTATCGAATCTATTTGCGGCTGCGCGGACGGATCTTTACTGAGGAGGGCCAGCCAACTAATAACTTCATGCTCCTTCCTCTAGCGTGGGCTTGGGTTGCACGCACGGGGTTGTGCGTTAGAACTATCGATGCGGTGGGGCATTACTTGCCCTTTCCGGGAAGACCGCCAATTGAGATGCGAGCTCTCAACAATCCAAGAATGCTAATGCGGTGGCTAGGGTTGCATTCACTGATCGTTGCGGAAAAAGCATGAGAGTAACGACGCACTTTTTACTTTGGTCTTTTGGTTTGGCAGAAGCCGAGACACACACCACTACTCCCGAGCGTGATTGCCTGGCCCGTCACGCATTTAGAAAGAAGCGGCTTGTCGAAATAGGTGTCTGGCATGGCATAACTACGTGCTGCCTGCGGAAAGCGATGGCAGCCGACGGAGTGCTGTTTGCGGTCGATCCCTATCCCGTTGGTCGCCTGGGCTTTAGTGCTCAACGAGTTATCTCATACAGCCAGGTGCATAAGATTCGCAATGGTTATGTACGGTGGTTGCGCAAGACTGGCGTGGAGGCTGCGCGTGACCATCTCGCATCGAGTGAGGAACCGGTTGATTTTGTGTTTATTGATGGTGATCACAGCTATGAGGGTTTGCGCGGTGATTGGCAAGGCTGGAGCCCCCTTGTTGGTCTGGGAGGTATTGTTGCCCTGCACGATAGCTGTTCGAGTGCCACTCGCCAGATCGACAATGCTGGTAGTGTGATCTTCACTCGCGAGGTTGTTTTGCACGACCAGTGCTTCGAGCCGATCGAGACCACAGATACTCTGACCGTTCTGCGACGGCGAGGCCATGTGTGAGTGATAGCTCTGCGTTAAAACAATTGTGGCGGCTGCACCCCTACCACTCCGTCCAGATTCAATTCTTCGATGCACAAGTTAAGATGGGCCATCGTCACCGGCGAGTATCCGCCGCAACCGGGAGGGGTGAGTGATTACACCCGGCTAGCAGCCCAAGGATTAGCTCAGGCTGGTGATGAGGTTCACATCTGGGCCCCGTTCTGCGCGCAACCAGGGCCTACCGATCCTAGTCTCACCGTGCATCGGTTACCGGGGCATTTTGGGCTGCGTTCGCTCTCCATGCTTGATGCCGCCTTGCGCGACCTTCGTCCTCACCGCGTGCTGGTGCAGTACGTGCCGCATGCCTTCGGCTGGAGGGCGATGAATGTTCCGTTTTGCCTCTGGTTATTTCTCCGGCGGCGCCGAGATCCGATTTGGGTCATGTTCCACGAGGTTGCGTATCCTTTGAGCCGGACGCAGCTACTGAAGCATAATGTCCTGGGAGTGGTAAATCGCCTCATGGCATTTCTTGTTACCCGCGCAGCGGCTAAGGTCTTCGTTTCCATCCCTGCTTGGGAGTGGGCGCTCCGCCGAATCGCACCCCGCCGACAGAGCCTTCACTGGCTTCCCGTTCCCAGCAATATGCCTGCGGTCGTTGATCCAACAGAAGCGGCGGCCATCCGCGCGCAGATCGCTCCTGATCCGGCTACGGTGGTGGTAGGGCACTTCGGGACCTTCGGCTCCCATGTGGCTCCCATGCTCAAAGCAATCCTTACACCGCTGCTGGAGGGCGATGCCAGGTGCGTGGGGCTGCTGCTCGGCCGGGGAGGTGACCAGTTCGCAAACGCTATGACAAAAAGTCGTCCTAACCTTCATGGCCGCCTTATAGCCCCTGGTATCCTTTCGCCTGAAGGGATAGCGGTCCATTTAGCGGCCTGTGATGTCCTGGTACAGCCTTATCCTGACGGCGTGAGCAGTCGGCGAACCAGCATGATGACTGGACTCGCGCTGGGCTTGCCCATTGTTACTACCAAAGGGCCTCTGACGGAACCGCTATGGCAGGAGAGCAGGGCCGTCGTCCTCGCCCCGGTGCAGGCATTATCTGCCTTTATCAGAGCGGCCGATCATCTCCTCACCCATCCTCAGGATCGAGCAGCACTGCGTGAACGAGCGGCAGCGCTATATGCTGAGAAATTTGCACTAGCGCATACGTTGAGGGCGTTGCGATCATGAGCCTGATCTGCATTCTGTGCCGCTAGATATGTATCCAGGCGAGCATTGTCGGTTCCGCTAGTTAGAGGTTGTAGATACTCTGAACAAGCTGCAACGGGCTGCCCATCGCTGATATGTCTCTCCACCTGTGCTTTATCGTTGAGAGTGGTACTGATGTGCGTCTGGTCGAAGGCCTTGCCGAGCGGTTTGC
>JAKEHO010000049.1 GCA_022614965.1 Gammaproteobacteria bacterium | reverse complement strand
CCTAGCGCGGTTTGGAAGAGGGAGGTGGTGACATTGATCTGATTATTAGCTACCGCCGGTGAACACGCGTTGCCGACACAGAATTGCAGGCGCTCAGAGGCATCCATGTCGAAGTCGGCCCCCCACTGAGAGGCGTCCCAGTTGATGACTAGGCTCCCTGCCGCCATTTTACCGCCATTTACAGTCAGGCTTTCTACCGTAACGTCATTCAAGTTACAGGAACGCCAAACCCCTGTGCCAGCATCAGTGTTGTCGTTGCCCTGGCAAGCGGGTAGTAGAGTGGCGATGCCATTGCCGACAGGTATTTCGAAGCGCGGCAGGCTCTCGGCCATGGAAATGGCATAGGTGTCTACAGTTTGGTTCCCGCTTCGATCCGGCTCCAAGCGCAAATCATGGGTATGGGCGTAATAGGCGAGTCCGGCGATGTGATAGCCGCCTTTCCAATGAGGAACTTCCGGGCAAATGCCCACCGCCTGGGAAAGACCAGTAATGCTTTTTGCCGTACATTGTTGGTCGTTATTCGACCCATTTTCGCCGATGAATACGGTCGTTCCGTTGATGCCTTCTTTTTGACCGATGTCATTGGTTAGGCTGGACGGGCTGGACGGAGCTAAGCCTAGATCGCTGCTTTCGACTTCGTCGTTATCGAATGAATTCAGGCCCGTCGAAATCGCCACGATCGAGGTGTTGGCGCAAAATTCGTCGGCCGGAGTCGGGTCGAGCCAACTGACTTTGGGAATAGACGGTATATAGCCGGAATCATCGGCGTCGAACGCCGCGGTGGGGGCGGTCTTGCCAGAGAGATATCTCAATGCCTCCAAGTACAATTCCGATAGCGGATTGCCCCAGTCTATGCACTGATCGTTATTAAAGCTTGGGATGACGTAATTGCTACAGTTATTTTGATAATGTAAGCTGGTGAAATCATAACTAGCGATGCGAAACCGGTTGAGTGTGTTGATGATCCCGACATCTGTGGGCGCTTGGTTGATGAAAACACCGCTGTCCTGGTCGATTTCGTTGAGCGCAGCGTTAGCATTTCCAAGCAGGCGGGTGAGATTTTTGCGCAGCACCCCACCTGATTTGTTTTTTTTGTAGCTGCCGGTCATGAGGCCAAATCTCAAAGGCCGATTAGACTCCCCGTATTTCTGCAGTAGACCTGTGGGTTTTTTGTTTCCGTTCGGATAAGTTTTGCAAGTGTTTTCCTCCATTCCATTCACACAGACCTTGACTCTCACAATCAAGCCATCGTTGGCAGCATTGGTGCCCGATCCTGCTGGGGACAGCCGCTCCGTCGTAGTCGGGTGCGTGGCATTTCCGCCCCAGGTGCATTCAGGTGTCGCGCTGGCTGCCCAGTATGGCCAGGCATTGCGTGCAACCCGCAACAGAGGGGGGGCGGTCGCGGTGTTGACAGAGCGGCTAATTCCGGAACCTTGAGTCAGGCTGCACAGGCTGATCGTGGTTTCCGCATAGGGCACATACCTCTGCATATCAGCCGTGCTGAGGGTTTTGAACACCTTAGAAAAGGCATGCACGTCATAAGGCAATAACACCCGTTCCAATATCGTCTCGCTAGGAGTCTCTGGCGTCAAGCGATAACCCCCATAAAGCACCTTGCGGATCACATCCATGCGGGTCATCGTCGCCCAGTTCAAAAAATTCCCGCTCCACTGCGCATCGCAGTGATGTTTATTGGTGCCAATGGCCACGCCGATTGGTTCGAAGCGATTATTCGTGTAGCTATAACATTTCTCACTGTCGAAATAGCCGTAATACTCGACATTGTCGGTATAAGTAATATCTAGAACGCCATCGCCGTCCAGGTCGGAGTAGTCGGTATAGGCCTTGACGTAAAGCTGGTGGTCGCGTGATGCGACAAAAAGCACACGGGGATCGACGGCTTGGGTCAAAAATAAGGGGGTATCGGCAATCGCAGCGAAGGCTGGCGTGGTAACTAGCGTACTGACGAATAAGCCGTATAAGAACCCGATGAGAAGCAGTCCAGATTTAAGTGTTTGCATAATACGTTTCTAGCTTAAGCGTGATCTACCTTCTGAAAACCGATTGCAACATCACCATCGCATTCGCGGTGCCCCCCACACCCCGCGAAGTCACCCGGTACAACTTGCCGTCATGGACCGTACCTGCCTCGAGGCTACCGCCCGTTTCCTCCACCGATAGTTCTTCGATGATATAGGTCGGCATAGAGGCAAGATCGTTTAGGTCTCCGCCGTCCAAGTCTTCGTCATAGGTCCTGACATTGGCAGGCGTGTACCAATCAACTATTTCCCAACGCTGTTCGGAGCCTGTATACGGTTGGTAAAGGCCGTTGGTACCATCGAAAGAGTCCAAGGTCGCGCCGCTGAGATAGCCTTCGCCCGCCCGTAGCGACGCTTCGGCGGCTTGGAAGGCCAAATTTTTATTGCGCATATTCCCCGCCATCTTTTCTTCCAGGGACGTAGTCTGCATCGCAGTCACACTAATCAGTGTTAATACCAATAGGACAATAATGCTGACGATGAGGACCGCGCCTTTTTGTTGAGCATCCATTCGCAAATGATCTTCTCCTGTGTTAGTTCGCCAAGCGATTACGGATCCCGATCGTGCTCGTAAACACCCGCCTCAAGCGCCGATCGGGGGCAGTAACCGGCGCACCGTTAAATTGATACGTTTGCGCGGAAGCCGTTAAATTGTCCTCCAAGGTCATCAGCACCAGGCTTAAGCGCACGCTGATCACGTTGGCCCAATCGCCAACCGAGTTGGCCGGCAGATATCTGTTGGCGCTGAAGTCATCGTTGGTGTCTTCGCCATACAGGATCTGCATGTTTTCAACACCCTCTATCAGTTCTTCAGCATTATTATTTCCTTCACGCTGGTAAAGACCGGGAAGGCCGCCGCTACCGCCGTCGCTGACGTAATAGCTGACGGTGCCTATCTCGGCGACTTCGGCATCGTTCCCATAAGCGGTGCCCAGATCCAGTATGCTGTTACCCGGCGTGCCCGAACCCGTCATATGTTGAAGAGGACCTGCCGTCTGGGGAGAAGCATCGGTAACCTGCATGATGGTGGCGCTCGTGCAATCCGACACCATGACGATATCGTTTTGATTTAATTCATTATTGGCGCTAATAGATGGGTCGTCTGAACTGCTGGCCATGGGCGCTGTGACACGGATACTGGGGCCCAGCGGCGCTCTTACAGTGAGAACATCGTTCCCGTTCACAGCGTTCTGAAACACGTTGCCAATGACTATAGCAGGACTGTCCGGATTGCCAGTCCAGCTGCCAGTCCATTCAAATCCCTCTACGATCGTCCTTGTAAAGTCGTAAAAATACTTATCCGAGGTAGTCAAGGGAGCAAGATCAAGGATGTTTTTCAAGGAAGCCGAAACACTGCGGCTCGCACAACCCCAGTAACCCGCCTCACGGATGTCGCGGCTGAGTTTCTCCATGGCGAAACGGCCATTTTCCTGCAAGCGCGCGTGGGCCTCCTGCATGCGGTAGGTCTGTTTGTTACTGAGAAATACTTGTAACACTCCGCCCATCAAGGCGAGTCCCACGGCTAGGGTAACCATGATTTCTACCAAGCCTATGCCGCGTTGATGGCGACTGACCCAAAGTGGTATTGAAGCTTTCATGGTGGCTAGGGTTGAAAACTATAGACAAACAATTGCGGGGTATTGGAACGGTCATCGTTCCACCACAGCTTGACAGCATATACAGTGCCCGTGTTATCACACTTAGGATCAGCAAAAGTTGGAGTGCCTGCCCCTGATTCAGGATCAGACGTACTGTCCAAGCAAACTACCGCTTGTCCTGCAGGCATGGCGTTGGCCACAGCAGCAGCCCATTCAAACTTGTCCTGCTGCGCCATTTGGGTGAACGTACAACCGCCCGTCGTAAAGCATTGGGTATTATTGGCAGGGGCTGCGGTGTTGTAATCCAGGTTGTTTACAGCCTCAGGATTGGCGCGCATCCGATCCGCCATGTCGTAGGCCAAGAGCGTTGCCTGTGAGCGCAGGTAAGCGCTGTGATTATTGCGCAGGCTGGCCGCTTGTAGTCCGGCCAGTCCCAAAAGCCCGAACGCCAAGACGACTACCGCAATCAGGACTTCCACCAGGGTAAACCCCCCCTGGCTTTCACCGCGGGCTGGATGAGATCGCGGATGTGGATTAGCGGATCCGGTTAACATGATGCCGCCGTAAACTCAGCTCCTGAGCTATCTTCATGGATACCATCATGGTCTGTATCGGCCGTTGCCCGGATCCTGCCTGGATTAGAGACGATTCTGCCTCGGCCTTTGAAGTAACCCCGGCTATCACAGAAGACGAAGGTACCTGCGAAAGTGTAACTAAAACCCTGCGTATCATAAGTAATGCGATTGCGAGGATAATTTATGGTGTTGCCTGCCGGTAAAGGAGCATGCATACGCAACACACAGTCCTCACCACTTTCGCATAGCGTGGCATCTCCATCACTATCGACAACACCATCACGATCGATATCGAGAAATACAATCCAACCGTCCTGCCAGTCGCCGGCATTGTCGCAAGCATCCCCTGCACTATTGCGCTTGCAGACAGTTACGCCGGCAGCTTGCTTGATCGCTTCACTCCGGGCCAGGCTTAGATCAGTCACCAATTCATTGATTTGGGTGACCAAGCGGTTATCTTGAACAAGTTCCCGGAACGCCGGCACAGCCGCGCTGAGGATAATGGCCGCCAGCGCGACGGTGATCATCAACTCCACGAGGGTAAAGCCGCTGCTGCGGGCCTTCTTCGGATCTGAGCGCTTACGGTGTGTGCTTGACTTGGTCATCACCCGGGATCACCTCGCTATCTGCCTTTCATGTCTATCTGGTAGATCCCCATTACACGGTTTCCTCTCAGCGTAGGAAATGGATCGCGGTTTCTCCAGCGCCAAACGTCGCAGCCATCGATGAGCTGCAGGGGCAGTTCACTTTTTCGGGGCGCAAAGACTTAGGGGCCGGTTGGAAGAAAACTTTAGGGAATGCTGAAAAAAATTCTTAAGGAGGTAGCCGACATACGGCAATAGCTCAGTGCGCTAGCTGTATCGCGGGAAGGATAGCGAGCACGCGAGCGTTGCAGGCTCAATGCTTTTACCACCTCGCCTCTGAACCGTCCTCCACAGGGCGTCACAACACCCATAGCGTCACGGTAGGCTTGACCAAATATATGGCAACATACATAGTTGTCATATGCCTACATTAACAAAGACTACGCTGGAGCGAGCGCGCGATCTTAATCACCGGTATCGATCCCTTCGCCTAGGCTTGGTGGATGCGGTGGTGATCGCCATCGCTGAACGCCTGAAAGCGGAGGCAATCCTCACCTTGGATCTGCGTCACTTCGGTGCTGTTGATATTCGCGGCCGCCCGAAGTTACTTCCGCGCGAT
>JAKEHO010000048.1 GCA_022614965.1 Gammaproteobacteria bacterium | reverse complement strand
TTCGCCCAAAGCCCGGAGGCACGGGTGCGCGGATATGGACCGGGGCGGTTTTCTTTCAACCTCGGTGGCGGTCGCTGCGAGGCTTGCGAGGGACAGGGGATCAAACGCATCGAGATGAGTTTTCTCCCCGATGTGCGGGTGGCTTGCGAGATCTGCAATGGGGCGCGCTTTAATCCAGAGACCTTGGCGGTGCGCTTCAAGGGCAAGCGCATTTCCGATGTCTTGGCGATGAGCGTGGATGAGGCATTGGGATTTTTTGCAGCCCATGCGGCAATACGCGATGTGCTGAGACTGCTGCAGGAGGTGGGCTTGGGCTATTTAACCTTGGGCCAGCAAAGCCCAAGCTTAAGCGGCGGTGAAGCCCAGCGCATCAAGCTTGTCGCCGAACTGGCCAGGGTGCGGCCGGCGGATGCTGTAGGTCGAGCTCGGGGCGCAAGCGGTTCAGCCAAAGAACGCCACGTCTTGTACCTATTGGATGAACCCACGATCGGCCTGCACATGGCGGATGTGGAAAGACTGATCCTTGTGCTACACCGTTTGGTGACGGGGGGTAACACGGTGCTGGTCATCGAGCACAACCTGGATGTCATCGCGGAAGCCGATTGGGTGATCGACTTGGGTCCCGAGGGCGGGCAGGGTGGGGGGAGAATCGTGGCTCAAGGCACACCGCAAGCGGTGGCAGGTCAGCCGAAGCGCTCCCACACCGCGGGGATCCTGGCGCGCTTTCTAAAGGAGCGCGGCGTTTATACTTGCGGTACCGTCTAGCTCCTATCAATTCGATAATCCCCACCTCCGAGCTCGCGTTACCGATCTCCAGCTATCCCTAGCTGACTTTGGAACCCCACGTTTGTAGTGCGTGAGGGCTACTCGCCCCAGAGACGTCCGCGGCTGCTGCCATGGCCGCGTCGGATCCGGCCGTTATCCTCGCGAAGCTGGTGTCGAGCACTGAAAGAGAGATGAGATCTGGTAATTATTCACGTTGCCCCTGTGAAAAAAATCACGGTGAAAATCACGGTACTCTTATACCCTTGGTACAAGTGAACCATATGGGTCGTTAGACGCCGCACATTTGGAATGAAATTCCTCTGTCTTCGGTACTGCGAGGAGTATCCTGGGAAATTTGAGATGTTCCTTGAGCTAAAACTCGATTTGTGGCCTAACTGTCTCAGCCTGCTGAGAACACAGGATCTCGCTGATCTCGGCAACGGACTGGCGATGCCGACCGGGGATGAGCCCGTGGCGGTGAGCGTCGAGTTTTGCGCCGTCAGCAAAGCGACTTTAAGTCTTTGGGCTTCAAGGCGCGAGCGACGAGTTGTCATCATCGTTTCCCCTGCGTTGATCGAAGTCCGCCCAAACGCGTACAAAGCATCACCGCTCGCGATGCAACTACTTGAGCACTCTTGGAATGAAGGGATTGTGCTAGGACTTGTCGGTGTCGTTCATGGCGAACCAAAGCATGTGGCCGGCCTCGATTGCGTATTGGGCGATCAGCCCTTCACCCCTCAAGCACTACGTAACGCCGTTCAAAAGGTAGCGAGCCGGCTATGGTTCAAGTTGCCGCCATGGAGGAAAGCGCCGAGCAGTGCAACCGAAGATGCTTTCGAAGCTCAGCAAATCACTTGCGAGGAGCATTTTCGCCAAAGCTTGGAGCTACGTTATCTTGTGTACAACGCTCTCGGCTATCTTGATGAACGCATCACTTCGGCGAGCCAAAAGATCGATCTCGACTGTTACGACCCAATGGCAATTCACTACGCCGTCACGAGCCGAAACAGCCGTGAACGCGTGGTCGGCACGATGCGCCTCATCGTACCGGGCCGGCGCAATCTCCCGCACGGAACAACATTATTCCAGCCCGCAAGTTACGGGGCCTGGTGCGAGCAGCTTGCTAACGCAGAAACTAAACGGGTATTCCGAGATGTGCTAAATAGGCCATCGGCCAATTCTCTGCCGTTGCTTGATTCCTTCGATTATTTCGCAGCGCTCACTGACCAGACGATGTTCCGTGACATGGTCATGCCCAATCAGTCATGTGAGGTAAGCCGCGTTGTGGTCCACCCAGACTTCCGCGGCAATAAGATTTTAAAGCTCCTTGTGGACAAGGCGATCGCTGTCGCCTCGCGCATCCGCAAGCGCTACTTGCTGCTCGAGTGCGCGCCGTTTCATGAAGCGATGTATCGCAAGTACGGCTTTCAAACCATTGAGGACCAGGGACGCCGCTTCTACGCCCGCGCGCAGAAACTAGATTCTTGGGCAGTCGCAATGTACCTGGACCTCAACCTGCTCGCTCATAAGAGCGAACTAGTCCATGCGCAAGCGGCGAAGGGACTGTACCAGCTGCGGATCTTGGACAGATATCGTCGAGACTACACATTGACCGTTGGGTGCAAGGATCTCGATCGACTAGGTATCGATTCCCGCCTGTCGGTGCCTTATCCGATCCTCCGCTCTGAAGAGCCCCGCAATGCCTACGTTGCCAAAAGTGCGGCCCCGACTCTCTCTAGCCTCATTCATCAGACCTTCGTTGACCTCGATATACGTATGGGCCAGCTTATGCATGAGCTCTTTCGCCGTCTGCCGCAAGCCAATGTAAAGTTAATTCGCGGCGACGGTAATGAGCTTTCAATCGATGCGGCGCATTGCCAGCATCATTCCGGCACACCCTTATTGCGCGAAAAGGTTTCTGCTTGGTTGGAGGGCAGGCATGTCTCAACGTAGGTTTGCTCTGCTGATCGGTGGCTCGGAGTTTTCTTGCGCAAATGGGCAGCTCGCGCCGCTTCCATCGGCTGTCACGGATGTCCGATCGCTGGAGAAAGCGCTCTCGGATCCCGACGTAGGCGATTTCACGCATGTCCAGGTGTCGCTTGATTTGCCGCACTGGGAGATCCTGATGCGGATAAATCAAGCCCTGCGCGATGCCGGTCGTGATGACCAAGTTCTTATTTACTACTCCGGGCACGGTCTGCTGAACGCCGAGGGAGACCTATTCCTGGCTACGGTCAACACCAACCCTTCTTTATTGGCCTCCACCGCATTGCCAGTCAGCGCGGTGCGATCACTCTTAAGCGAAACCCAATGTCGGCGCATCGTGATTATTTTGGATTGCTGTTATTCGGCGGCGGTGGAACGTCTGAAAATCGACCAGATGGTCAATGCGGGTTTCGAGGACGTGGCGAGCGGAACTGCCGGAGGGTACGCGATTTGTATTATCGCTGCCTCTGCGGCCTCCGACCGCGCCTACGCACCGGCAAACGGCGGCGAAAGCGTGCTGACCGCTGCGATCCTTGAAGCGATACGAACTTGCGAAGGCGACAAAAACAATGATGGCGTAATCGATCTGCAAGAGCTCTATGACTACGCCTGCGACAAGCATAGCGCTCATGGCTTCCCCAAACCGCAGTTCTTTTCGGCCGGCGCCATTGGCTGCCTTACGCTAGCACGGACCGCTAGAGAATTTGCCGGCTCAGAAACGGTCGAGCGGATCCGCAGCGCGATTTCGCATGCGAGGCAAACCCAGGTTGACTGGCCGGAAGAAATATTCGAACGCGCAGAGCAGATCCTGCAGCAGTCGGAAAAAGAGATCCGACAACACTACGAGGCGCTGTTTTCGCTGCTACGGGACTGGAGCAATGAGCGAATATCGCTGAGTGATTTGAGTGATCAATGGTACCAGTTTGACCAAACGGGTCTCGTGGCTACCGATAAGACGAGTGAGGTCACAGAGCTCGCCGATCAGTGGTCGCTCGTTCGAGAATGCCGCCTTCCCATCCACGATCTCGTGTGTCCGTCATACATACTCGATCGCAACTACCATTTTCTGGACTGGAATCCAATGTTCGATGAACTGGTCGCCAAACCCATGGGCTTGACCAGGTTTCGGCACGCGGAAGATTTCATTCTCAAACTTAAAAACCACCGCGAGATCATTGAACGCAGCCGCCAGCTCTTTTCAGACGATATATTCCCCATGGTACACATGGAAGATCTGGAATATGAGTCACCAAAGTATGGCCTCATTGTGTTCAAGAAAATCGCGGCCCAAATCTCGAGCGAGAAGGGCGGCCTGTTAGCTTGGTCGGTTAATCTCAATGTGACCCACGCGGAGCGGGCCGAAGAGATGTGGGCTGACCTGGAAAAACGCCTCGCCTCGGATGTCAACTGGGCCATTTACGCCAAACTTTACGATCGCATGCTGTTACAGTTTGATCCTTACAAAGAACTAGTAGCCAAGGCGGTTTACCTATTGGGCGACGCTCAGGTAGTTGGCGATCTGGGCGCAGGTACCGGCAACGTTACTGTCGAGTTGCTCGAACATCGCTACAGGCAAGTGTGGGCGCTTGAGTCCAACGAGGAAATGTTAGAGCAATTGCGCCGGAAACTCCTAAAAGCGCGGAATGCCTTGCTGAAACGTGTGAAGGTATTCAAAGGTGATTTGATGGTCAGCCTGCGAGAATTCGAACAGGATTTCCTTGACGGTGCCGTCATGGTGAACACGCTATATGCGATCCCCGATCGCGCACGTTGTCTAGGCGAGGTTTACCGCGTACTCAAACCAGGTGGTGTTTTTGTCTACTCGACATCTACTAGTGAAACAGACGTCGACCGCTTATTTGGCGCCATCGAGCGCGAACTCACAAAAAAACGTATGATCAAGACGCTGCGCCC
The DNA here is from genome assembly GCA_022614965.1 of Gammaproteobacteria bacterium. GTDB lineage: Bacteria > Pseudomonadota > Gammaproteobacteria > JAKEHO01 > JAKEHO01 > JAKEHO01. The sequence goes on along the minus strand of JAKEHO010000048.1, from coordinate 1,353 downwards.
GGTGGTTGACCTCGCCTATGATCGGCACCGTGCCATGGCCGCGGATATTTTGCGCGATTCACCCAGTGCCGTGATCGATTATGCGCGTCAGGCAGGATTCGAAGTCGATGATGCGGATATCTTGCCAAACGAGTATGAAGGTGCGGTTACGATCGTACGTGCGACAAAACCCACCTATTTGCGGCCGCAGCCGACACGGGGTAAGTCACTCCCGAGCAGGGAAACTAAGTCGGCTGAATCGGACGATGTACTCGCCCCGTCATTCCACAACAGCCCGGCGCACGTTTTCATCAGCTACGCGCGCGAGGACAAAGCTTGGTGCGAGCAGATAAAGCGCTACTTGCAGCCGGCTGAGGATTCCGGGAAGATTAAAATATGGGCTGACACCGAGATTCAGCCTGGTGAGCGCTGGGAGCAAGCCATTTGTGAAAACCTTAACCGCTCGGCCTTGGCGGTACTCTTAGTAACACCGTACTTCCTGACATCGAAGTACGTGCGCGAAAAAGAGATGCCATGGTTACTTGAAAAAATGCGCCTCAATGAGCTGGCTATCATTCCAGTCATGATCGATAAAGCTCTCGTGGAAACGGCTCACTACAGATATCCCGACGCTGACCAAGGTCCCCACGGAATCACTCTGTCAGAGCTCCAAATCGAGATGTATGAGGATCAGCCAGTAAGCCACCTTGATAAGCCGAAACAGAATCTATTTGTAGACAAGCTCGCCCAAACGATCCTCGCCCGGATTGCGAATTGATTCAACGAGAGACTTGTGACACGCGATCATCGTGCGTTTCTCTGAGCTTGCAAACCGTCCCTACCCAAGAGCCACCGTCTCCCTCGGAGCGCTGTATCAGCGGGCAGGGTTTTAGCCTCCATGCCGAGGTGCGCTGTGCTGCCCACCAGAGGAAGAAACTCGAACATTTATGCCGCTACATCACCCGCCCTGCCGTTGCCAACGAACGGCTGACACTCGGTATTCGGGGTCAGCGGTATTCGGGGTCAGAGTAAAAACCGTTTACATATGGTAATCAGGTGCCGTTTTACCGAACGAGCAAAGGGACTAGCAAATGGCCTGCCTACTTAGGCTTTCCTTACCTTCGATCCCAGCATGTCATACAGCGGGGCAATAATCGCCAAGCCTGTTTTTATGCTGACGACGATTTCCGCTACTACCTGAAATGTCTTGCCGAGGCCGCCCGAAAATACCGCGTCTCCGTACACGCCTAGTGCTTATGACGAATCATGTCCGTTTGTTGATGACACCTCGGTCGACACCTGGGATAAGTCGAGTCATGCAAACGCTCGGGCGTCGCTATCTCCGGACTATCAATCACACATACCGTCGCAGCG
>JAKEHO010000047.1 GCA_022614965.1 Gammaproteobacteria bacterium | reverse complement strand
GGGCAGCTGGTCCGGGGGCGTCGCCATGTCGGCATCGGCGAAGACGACAAGCTCGCCGGTCGCGGCGAGGACGGAGTGTTCTTAATCGAGGCCGATGCGTTGCACCGGCATTTTGCTCACAAAGGGTCCCACCGACCGACATAGGCGAAGCGTTAAAATGCCGCCGACCTTGCTTGAGACGCAGGGCCGGGCTCCCGGGTTCGGCCTATGTTCAGGCCAATAGTCGCTCAGCGGCCCTCATCATTCCCTAAGGTCGCTAGACGTACCCGGGGGTTGGAGCCTAACTCAAGATTCAGCTCGAGAAGATGATGACGGGCATCGGAAGATTTGCATGTCCCTTGCTGGTGCCAATGAATCCATTTTGCCGAGCCGACGATTCTTACAGGACTCGCATAGCGTCATCCCATCTTGCGACCAAGCGTTCTCCGCGGTTGCCTGGTTGCCCCCGCGCTTAATACGATACGATCTCGATCTGCCACTCCCAGTCCGATTCGACCTTAGCACAGTCGGTACCCGACCACGCGGTTGGTTGACCAGAATATCAGCGGTTAGAAATTCGCTCTTCTCCATGGCAAAGATCCGGGGCTAGGACTCTCACACTCGCCGCACGACACTCCCGGGTGACCGCCTAGCCGCCTTGCAGTGGCCGCTCCCCGGGTCGGACGCCCGTCGACCTTATGCCTTGGGAAGTCGCCGTCGGCTCGCCCGCTTTGCACGCCCAACCGCTCGAGATAGAATCCTTCACGCGACAGCGACTTTTTTGTCTCAGGGATTAGTCCTAAAGACACTTTGACCCCGGCTATGCCGGGTTAGGATGCCATTATGGGTGATAGCTTCGATCTGAACGGCCTAGATGAGCGGTCATTCGAACACCTTGTGAACATGCTCGCGCTACGAGTTCTCGGGCACGGCCATACTGGCTTCGGCCCAGGTCCTGACGGCGGCCGAGACGGTTATTATGAGGGGGAGGCACCCTATCCTTCTACAACCGATCGATGGAAAGGGCTGTGGTACATACAATGTAAATTCCATAAGCCTCACCTATCTAAGGACCCGCAGAAATGGCTTATTGAGCAAGTCGATAAGGAACTCAAACAGTTCAAAGCTCCTGCATCCAAAGCTCCTGCATCCAAACGAAAATGGCCAAACAACTGGATTATAGCAACGAACATCGATCCTTCAGGCGTACCCGAAACTGGGGCATTTGATCGCGTTAGAAAGGCTGTAAGAAAGGCGCATCGGTCTCTAACTGGTCATTGCCATATTTGGGGTGGCCGCAAAATTATTGACCTCCTCACTCTTTATCCAGAGGTTGCACAGCGCTATGGCCATTTCCTAACTCCGGGACGCGTCCTCGCCGAGCTGCATCGATTCATAAAGGATGCTGCTGCGGATATCGATACCATTGTCAACTTTCTCGTAGCGAGGCAGTTTACTGAACACCAATATACAAAATTGGAGCAAGCAGGCTCAACAGCCGATTCTCGTCCTGGAATACATAAGTTATTTATCGATCTACCATTCGAAGCGCGTGAGTACAACGTATCCGGAATGGTCATGGAGTCACTGGTATTGGCGTCTGCTAGAGTTCACAGGAAAGACCAGAGTCAGCCAGAAAGCGAAAAATGGAGATCATGGCGCCGACATCCAGCGCGAGCGAGAAGCTGGATAATTAAAGGTGGTCCGGGCCAGGGCAAATCCACAATTACGCAATACCTCTGTCAGATTCAGAGGGCAGCGCTTATTTTAGAGGACGTGAACGTCCGCGCAACAGTCCAGGCAACTGAAACCGCGAAAGAGGTCCGTGATGCCGCGCAGAAAACCAACTATTGGCCAGTAAAAGCAAGGTTACCAATGTCAATAGAGTTAAAGGAATATGCCCACTGGCTTGGGCAGAGAAAAGAAAGCGACGCGCGAGGACTTCTGACATACCTCGCCAATCGTATAACGAAGCACGTGGAACAAAACGTGTCTGTCGGTACCTTAAAGCAATTACTAAAAACCTATATGTGGCTCATCGTATTTGATGGCCTTGATGAGGTACCGAATGACGTTAAAGACAATGTCTCATGTGAGGTAAGAACCTTTATCGATAACGTCGTAACGGAATTAGATGCTGACGTATTTACCATTTGTACATCGAGGCCGCAGGGATACTCTGGGCAGTTCTCAGACGTTGATGGGCCTATTGTTGACTTGGTGGCCCTTTCGCCAAAACAAGCATTGATATGCGCCGAGCCCGTTCTCAGGATCGATCGCGGCGAGGAGGAGGTAAGTAAACTTAAAGGCATACTTAAAGCAGCAATAGAATCAACTTCGATCAAAGAATTAATCACCACTCCTCTGCAAGCCCATATCATGGCTGTCGTCATTCGGGATGGCGGTAAACCTCCCGATCGGCGTTGGCAACTATATAACAACTTCTACCAGGTTATAAAAAAGCGAGAAGCCAATAAAAGCCTCCGCGATCCCTCGTTAGCAAAGCTATTGCGAGAAGATGAGCGTTTGTTAAAGGCTGTGCACAATCGCTTAGGATTCATCTTGCATGCGCGGGCGGAAACTAGTCAGGGAGCTCAAACCCACCTCGACCGGGCTCAATTCGAGGATCTGGTGCATACAACCGTTTCTCAGATGGTCGAACGGGACGTAGACAAAACGGTCCATGCTGTAATGCAAGCTACTACAGATCGGCTCGTTCTTGTTAGTACGCCAGATGACGGCGACCATGTTCGCTTCGATATCCGACCACTGCAGGAATTTTTCGCAGCGGAGTTCCTTTATGACTCCGTGGGGGCCGACACACTCAGACAGCGCATGGAACTGTTGGCGGGCGACTCTCACTGGCGCGAGGTTATGCATTTTCTCTTAAGCGCGCTTGTTGAAAGCGCCCGGATGACGGAGTTAGCTGTCGGGATCGAAGTCCTGAATCACCTTAACGAAAAAGACGATGAACCCAGCCTTCGAGCATACCAGCGTGCCATAGCGGGCGGCGCTCTCTTGGCAGCTCGTCTACTTCAAGAAGGTGTTTTGGAGCAGGATAAAAGGATCCGTCAGGATTTCAAAGGCTGTCTTGATCCAATTTGCGCTCTTGTCGAACCCGACAAGCTTGCTCCGCTCACAGCGGTTGATAGGCCTAACTCCAATGCGTGGCTTCAGAATTTCCTAGTAAGTAAAGTTCTTGAGTCCAGCCCTGAAGCTTGCTTTGGCGCCATGGCTCTACTGGTAGTATTACTACCCGACGGTAATGAACGACTAGATGGCATTCTAGACCGACTCAAGAACTGGTCCGTGAACCACCTGGAATCGTTGATTCGATTAAGCGTACCATTGAAACCCTCCTCCCGGACGTCTCCTAAGCCAAATAAATGGTTTACAAAGCTTGTATTAGAGTTACTGCTGGGGCAACACTGGTTCGCCTTGACAGAGGCGGGTTTGCGTGCGGGATTAGGCATGCTTCGCGACAGGCTAAACATAACGCTTGAAGTCGCAGCGCAGGAGATACATTTACCGCAAGTGCAAATTGCGTTGCTGAATCAGCTTGTTAATGACAAATCTCCGGCGAGCCACGAGGTGTATGAGTTAAAGAATTATGGTGTAGTGGCAGTATCATATTATGAGCACGACTGGATGCAACGTCCTTTTGAATCATCGCCTCTAAGGGCTAGATCGAGATCCAGTACTCTAGTAGCACCTGGTATCCTACAACTTATCGATAGGATACTGAAGTTCGCAGAAACACGCTCCTATTCCGATATGCGTTCTTTATTGGGTTGTTTATCCTTTGATAAGGAACATCTTCTTCGTGCTTTGCCGGGGCACCTCATGGCGTTCATTCCCATCGATCCGTGGCACTTAAAACGTAGTACAAGAGCGTTACGCGACCTGAAAGAACAAGAATTTTTGACATTGATGCAGAAACATGCGCTAGGAGACTATCGAGTTCACCGCCCACACAGGAGCATAACGTTGCAAGGGGACGCGCCGAATCGATGGGATGAATTCGTCCAGGACATGCCGGCAATCGCGTTACACGTACTAGCGACACCGCATCTTTATGTTCCAGACCTCTCCCCTGCTTTACGTCT
>JAKEHO010000008.1 GCA_022614965.1 Gammaproteobacteria bacterium | reverse complement strand
GGCACCAATGGGCGGCACAGCCGCTTCCATGGCCGTAGTGTAGCCCAGCGCGGTATAGCGGTAGCCGGTAGCGAAGGTCGAAGGGACCACGCCGCCCGTACCTGAACGTGTGAATGGCGTGCCAGGATGGACGTCGTGACGGTGATCTTCTGGCTGTAGCTTGCGCGCCAGGTTGACCTTAGGACCGGCGATGTGGCAATGAATGTCGACCCCACCGGGCATAACGACCATGCCCTGGGCGTCAATCCGTTTGGCTTCTTCCGGTACGCTTTCTACAATCTTGCCGTCCTGAACACAGATATCGCGTACTTTGCCATCCACGTCATTGGCAGGGTCGTAGACTCGACCATTGACGACACGGAGCATGGAAGTCCATTCAATCGGTTTGGTTAGTCGGAAGGCAACGGGGCCGCGACTTTTTGCGTTGCGCCCGCACCGTACGCACCACCTCGCGCTAATCGCAACTCACGCAAGCGGTTTTTGATCGCAGTCAGCACATCTTCGTCGCTAGGATAGGGCGACTCGAACGCCGGGCGAAGTGTGATGGGCACGTCGTCCATGCGGTACACAGTGCCGGGGACGTTGATGCCATAGGTCGCTGTGGTAAAGGCAACATGGGCAAGCTGGGTCGTTTCAGTGGGGTTGGGATCAAGCACAATCACCGGGATCTTTCGAAGGTGCTCAACCGCCGCTCGAGGGAAGTTCGAGGCTGGATCGCTTGCGATAATGAGCGCCGCATCGACTTCACCACGCGATAATAAATCGACCGTTGTAAATTCACCCGGATTAAAACGCGGATATCCCCGGCTAAAGTTGACCCCAAAAGGAAATCCGGTCTGCCATGAAACGATATTATCCGCACCCGTGACATTGCCATGTCCACGAACAGGCTTGGCTACGAAATGCGTGTATTCATTCAGATCCGTCGCGAGCGCGAGGAGCGCGCCGGAGTTGAAGTGCCGGCCACGGGTCATGGTTAATCCCATACCGAATAAGAGAACGCCATACTGGCAACTTTTCATGCGGTTGACTAAATCTTCTAACGTTGCCAGCGCAACTCCAGTTCTCTGCTCAATGGAGGGACTGACCCGCCGTCCCTTAACGAGCGCCCTGAGTGCCCAGAGCACTTCAAAATCGCTACGCGGCTTTACTTGGATAAAGATATCGGCGACTGGAACGCTGGGCGTGCGGCGTACGTCAACCAATACCACGGTACGATCCTTTTTACCATTAGGCACATACATCCCCTTCGGCGTCACCGCATAGCGGGTAAACAGCCGCGGATGTGAGGCGGCCGGATTGCCGCCCCAGAAGATGACCAGGTCAGCTCGATTCTTAACCTCACCAAGGGTCATGGTGCTCTCGCCGATACCCTCGAAGGCAATGCCCGACGGGCCATGACAGACGGACGTTGTAGTATCGAGGTTGGAACCAATCAGGTCCGCAATGGCAAGTGCTTGGCGTTGCGCCTCGCAGGTGGTGTCACTGAGGCCATACGTTACCGGAAAACGTGCTTTCGCCAGGATTTGTGCTGCCTCTTCGACAGCTTCAGCGGTGCTCGCCTCTTTTCCCCTAATGAGGGCATACGGGCGTTCTTCATGTTTGTGTTCACTAAACCAGGCACGACCAAGGACACATGCGTTTTTTGCCCGCGTGATCCGCTTTTCGTCGAGGTCAACAGTCAAAATCATATCGTCGCACACGCAGCCACAGAAGGTGCAGGTTGCGTTTTCGACAGTGCGGATATTTTCGCTCATCTTGCTTCCTCGCCGATTGACTGGCCCGTTACCGGTTCGACTATGACCTCAAAGTTTTTTGAAAGCGGCATACCGGTCCCTGCTGTATCACTCCCCATCAGTTGGCTGGATGGTGGCCCGTAGGCGATGAACAACACGCCCAGTGGCAAGTCCGCCGCGTCGCGCCCCTTGCAGTGCACCACCGCCTCGCCCACCTCCGTGCGTAGCCGCACCCGATCGCCATCTTTCAATCCGAGACGCGCCATGTCGTTAACGTTCATTTCCACAGTGGACGTCACCTCACAATATTCGGGCTCCAGCTTCCCTGCGCACAAGGAGGTACCCTGCTTGCTCGAGCGACCGGCGATTAGACTCATCGTCTCCGCCATGAACTCTCTCCACCGAACGATAGACAAACACTAAGGAAATGAGGGGGATAGGCAAAAGCCAACGCCTACTTTCTACCACGCCACCGGTTCTTGTACCACGTCCCGCTCCAGGCGTCAATTTCTGTGCTTAATCGCCCTAACCGCATCGCCTGTACGTCTACAAAGGGACAATTTCGCAATTAATACGCTTGAAGCTCGCTCTGCCATCCTGTCAGTGGCGCATTGTAGTGGCGCATTGTATGAGCTTGGGGAGATCCATTATGGCAGTGCATCGATCGTGTTGCATACGATATAGTATGCGGCCTATGAGCCATGGGACTAAGCGGTAGGCGAAGCACATTAGCTCAGGCTGTTTGCGGGTGAAAGAAGAGCAACAACCGTTAGAAGGGGGACCCAGTGTAAACGTCACGGCGCCGGCCCGCCTGCACATGGGATTCATGGATATGAGCGGTGATCTCGGCCGACGCTTCGGCAGTCTGGGCTTGTGCTTGTCCCAGATCTGCACCCGGCTCACGGTCAGGGAAGCGAAGCATGGCGAATCGGCTGTGTGTGGGCCATCAAGTGACCGGACACTTGCCTGTGTCAAGGCCCTGCTGAAATCACTCAATTTGGAACGTCAGGTCCGGATCGAAGTCGAAGAGGCGATTCCGGAACACATCGGACTGGGCTCGGGTACGCAGTTATCGCTCGCTGTCGGCGTAGCCATTACCCGTTTATTTCAGCTTGATATCCGTCTCATGGAGATCGCCAATCAGGTTGAGCGGGGAGGGCGTTCGGGCTTAGGTATAGGCGCATTTGAATTTGGGGGGTTTCTGGTCGATGGGGGACGAGGCGATGATACGTTAGTGCCGCCTGTAATCAGCCATATCGCCTTTCCGGAATCGTGGCGAGTACTTCTCATTTTCGATCACGTGCGCCAGGGAAAACACGGCCGGGATGAGCGGCTGGCGTTCAGTCAGCTACCCAAAATGGCATCATCCCAGGTGTCGCATATCTGCCGATTGGTTCTGCTACAGGTCTTGCCCGCGCTGGCGGAGGCCGATTATGACGGATTTGGGGATGCCATCACGGAGATCCAGGAGATCATTGGCGATCATTTCGCAGTATTGCAGGGCGGGCGTTTTAGTAGTCTCCTGGTTGCGGACGTGATTGCCCGACTTAAGGCACAGGGTATCAAGGGGGTAGGGCAGAGTTCGTGGGGCCCGACCGGCTTTGCTGTGCTCGATAACGAGACCCGTGCCTATCAGCTATTGCGCGACCTACGGGCGCGAAGTGACATCGATGACACGCTTTCTTTCATGGTATGCAAGGCGCGTAACCGAGGAGCCGACATAACGGTCCGTGGTAGTCGGCTGCCAAATTCAGCCACATCCAGTTAGCTAAGGGTCATAACAAAGCGAACGGAATCATGAAGACGCCCTATCTGTTGCATATTTTCAACCCAACCCGAAACGTAAGTCCCTTCGATGTCAACATGGCCTACGAGGCCGGTTACGATGATGTCATACCGTACAGTCAGGTCACGCTTGATGACATTCCCTCACTGGTGCACGACACCATATATTCACGTGGGCCTAAAGGTGTGAAGCGCACAGCCATATTTATCGGTGGCCGAGAGTTTGGTCTGGCGGTTGATATGCTCGATGCCGCGAAAACTTCAATGGTCCCGCCATTCGAAGTCTCTGTCTTCGCCGATCCGAGTGGGGCGTTTTCAGCGGCGGCCGCATTGATGGCCTGTGTTGAACACTGGGTAGAGCAAAAACGGGGCGTATCGTTAAGGGGACTGAATATCTATTTTTTTGGTGGCACAGGTCCCGTGGGATTGTGCGCGGGAGTCATCGCGGCGGAGTGCGGCGCAAATGTGTTTCTTGGCAGTCGTCGCAGCGCGGAGCATGCCCGCGCCATCGCAGAGCCCTTTAATAAACGCTACGGGATCCACATGGACGGAACAGACGGCCGGCTTGAGGATGCCCTGGTCCTGCCCCACCGGGGAGAACACATGTTGGGTCAGTCACATGTGGTCATTAACACGGCAAAGGCAGGCGTGCAGGTGGTCAGTATCAGTGACCTCAAGATGGCTAAGGAGCTCATTGTCGCTGCAGACTGCAATGCAGTCCCCCCACTTGGGATCGAGGGGGTGGATGTGAATGACACGGGCAAAGTGTTGGAGGCGACCCCGTCTAAGGCGGTAGGTATTGGGGCACTCGCAATCGGCAATGTGAAATACAAAGTCCACTCCAAACTGTGCCAGATGATGCTGAAAACAGAAAAGCCCCTGTATCTGGATTTTCATGATGCCTTCAAGGTAGCACGGGAGTATGCGCGGGGCACATAAACAGCTTATCGCAGCGCTCTCGGCGCGCGCTCTTGCAAAGTCTGCACAGCGGGCAGGGCTTTCCGCCTACGTGCTCGATGTGTTCGGGGATATGGATACTCGGGCAGCAAGTTTGGCACTTGAGGTGGTCGGTTCTTGTCGGAAGGGTTTCGATGCCGAGCGGCTGATCCGGGCGGCGCGGCGCCTCTGCCCCCGGGGTGCGGACCTTGTCTACGGCAGCGGCTTCGAGTACAGCCCCGACCTGCTAGCGCGCCTCGCTAGCTGCTTTCGCCTTGTGGGCAATTCACCGGAGGTGATTTGCCTTTTAAAGGATCCCGTGGAATTCTTCGGCCTGCTCAAATGCCTTGGTATCCCTCATCCGCAAACTACGCTCATGCGGCCCGAAGGAAGTTCTGGCTGGCTTATCAAGCGCGCTGGCGCCGCGGGCGGAGGGCATGTCCGGCCGGTTGAGAACGCAGACCCCGCGGCTAAAGGGTGGTACTTCCAGCGCTACCTCCAGGGACGTACGTGCTCATTGGTCTTTTTAGCCAATAGCCGAGAGGCCGTGATGCTGGGCTACAACGAGCAGTGGCACGCCAACGGCTTTCCAGACAAACGCTTTCTCTATGGTGGGGCCGTGAGCGTAACAGATATTGAACCATACATAACCAGGGCCATTGAAGAGGCGATCGTTGAAATTGTCCGGGCCACGGGTCTTCGGGGCTTATGCGGAGTCGATTTCATTCTACAAGGCGATAAATTTTGGGTGTTGGAGGTAAACCCGAGACCAACTGCCACATTTGAGCTGCATGAACGGCAGCGGTTGGGCTCCCTGTTTGACGCCCATGCATTGGCATGTGAGGGCAAGCTGCCACTCACGCGCGATGTGCTGCCGCGTTCGGGGCATGCCCACGGCATTCTTTACGCTGAAGCCCCCCTATGCATCGCCGTGGCTGACCCCTGGCCGGCGTGGGCGAGCGATCGACCAGCCAATGGCACACACATCAGCACAGGCGAGCCGATCTGCACCGTGCACGCCCGTAGCACGAGCCCGCGGCAGGCACGTCAAACAGTGGTTAACCGCCTTCGTTTAATACGCAGCAGGCTTACAGTCCACGCAGAAGTGGCATAGGGCTCCGATGTCCTGGTATTGGACAGGTTTCTTGGCAAAGTGATGCGCGGGGGAAAGGTGAAGCCGCTCCTGCCTAGCGTCAATCGCCTGGCCGAGCCCCTCGTGCAGGCGCTCCTCAAGGACGCGGCGTCGCTTAGGATCCGTGCCGACACACTTCAAAATGGTTCTCTGCTGGTGGACGCTGGCATTACGATGCCCGGCGGCCTCGAGGCGGGGCGGCGTATTGTTGAGATCTGCTTGGGCGGACTTGGGAATGTCAGTTTGCGCGGTGCCGATACCTTCCGAAACTGGCATTGGCATCTGGATGTGCATGCAAGCAATCCGGTTATCGCATGCCTGGGAAGCCAATATGCAGGATGGAGTCTCTCCCATGGCAAGGGTAAGGAGGCTTTTAATGCCCTGGCATCAGGGCCCGGCCGCGCCATGGGCAGCAAGGAACCCCTGTTTGACGAATTGGGCTACCGTGATCAGGCCGAGAGCACCTGTCTCGTGCTTGAGGTCGACAGGCCACCGCCAATGGAGGTCGTTCACAAGATCGTCGACCAGTGTGGCATTCAACCAGATCGGTTGACCCTGATCCTCACGCCGACTCGGAGTCTCTGTGGCACCGTGCAGGTCGTTGCACGGGTGCTTGAGGTGGCTTTGCACAAGGTGCATGCACTTGGCTTTTCACTTGAGCATATTGTAGATGGCGCCGGCAGCGCACCCTTGTGTCCGCCAGCCAAAGATTTCGTCACAGCGATGGGTCGGACCAACGACGCGATACTGTTTGGCGGCCAAGTTCATTTGTTTGTGTCCGGTGATGAGCAGGCAGCCTCTGATCTCGCTAAACAATTACCGAGTAGCGCCTCCCATGACTACGGAAAGCCTTTTGCACAGGTTTTCAAGGATTATCAATACGATTTTTTCCGAATCGATCCCATGCTGTTCAGCCCGGCATGGGTGCGAGTCACTGCCTTAGACAGTGGACGAACTTTCGAAGCGGGCCGGCTGGATGAAGAGCTGCTCGATTTATCGTTTGGGGGGCAGTATGACTGAAGGACGCCAATACATTGCCATCGTCACGGATGAACCAGGTTGGCATGGGCGCAAACTAAAGGACGCGTTTGCCAGCCGTGGTTTCGGCGTCGTATTTTTGTCGCTAAACGACTGCCGTATCGAACTCACGGGCGAGCTGCCTTCGCTGATCCTGCCTGGATTCAATGGAGCGCTGCCCGTAGGGGTCTTCGTGCGCGGGGTAGCGGGCGGGACCCTCGAGCAGGTGATTGTGCGCCTCGATATTCTTCACATGCTGCGGCAGATGGGCATCACCGTCTACAACGACGCGCGTGCAATCGAGCGGACAGTGGACAAGGCCATGACGAGCTTTCTTTTGAAGCATGCTGGGATCCCAACGCCAGCCACGTGGATCTGTGAGTCTGATGAGCAAGCCCGAGCCATCATCATGCGCGAGATCAGTCAGGGCAGGGCATTGGTATGTAAACCTGTGTTTGGCTCGCAGGGTGTGGGGGTGAAGTTAGTTGATACGAAGGACGGACTTACTCCACAGGAGATCACTGGGGGCGTCTATTATCTACAAGCCTATATCGATCGGGGTGAGAATAATTGGTATGACTGGCGTGTCTTTGTGATCGGCGGGCGGGCCAGCGCCGCCATGATCCGGCGCGGCACGGGATGGATCACCAATCGGGCACAAGGGGCTCGTTGCGAGGCGGCGACGATTGATGGCGAGCTTCAGAGGATGGCCGAAGCAGCCTCTCGAGCCGTGGATATCGACTATGCGGGTGTCGACCTGGTCCGCGATCGGCATGGGAACTTGTACGTCATTGAAATCAACGGCATCCCGGCCTGGAAGGGTCTACAAGAGGTTTGTTCTCTCGACATTGGCGGCTGCCTCGCCGACCATTTTTGTGCCCGGCTCGCAGGTTCCGGGGGCCTCGCGGTCGTGCCGTAATGCCCACCCAGGGACACCGATCGCCGGTTATTCAAGCCATCCTTGAGAGCTGCACCGTCGATGTTGAGGCATTAAAGCCCGGCAATGTGAGCACCTATGCCGATGGGCACGGCATGACGGCAGAGGACTTCCTGCGCAGCGCGGAAATCACTGCGCCCATCCTCGGCGCCCCGGGGCTTTCGGTGGGAGAGCGAGTGCTGCGAAGCGTTGAGGCGACACAGGCCCGCCTTGGCTGCAACACCAATCTCGGCATCATCCTGCTGGTTGCCCCCCTTGCCCAGGCGGCGCTCAGGCCGGCAACGGGTAACCTGCAGGAACGGTTGACAAGCGTGTTAGGGGCCCTCGATGTCCGGGATGCGCAGCATACATTTACGGCCATTCGCCTCGCGGCACCGGCGGGGCTTGGACACAGTGAACGTTATGATGTAAATTTCGAAGCCACAGTGCCCTTGCGGGAAGCGATGGAGGCCGCACAGGACCGCGACCGGATCGCGTACCAATACGCGAGGGGGTATGCGGATATCTTCAATTCGGGTGCACCGTGCATCCGAGAGTATGTTCGCCGCTACAAATGTGTAAAATGGGCGGTGGTGGCGTGTTATCTGGGGTTCCTTGCTCGACTCCCCGATAGTCATGTTCAGCGTAAGTTTGGGAAGGAGGCAGCCGCGCGGGTTTGCAGAATGGCGGGGCCAGTGGAGGCTCGGTTTCTTGCGTACGAAAATCCGGACCACGCGATCCCACTTCTGGTAGAATTTGATCATGAGCTGAAACAGGCGAGGTTCAACCCGGGAACCAGTGCGGATCTCACGGTGGCGAGCTACCTGGCTATACAGCTTGAAGATCTCTTGAATCATGGGTTTGCCGGACCGAGGGCAACTACCCTTGTGGCCGGTTGACCAAATTGGGCGATGCCCTTTTGATAAACAAAACAATAGGTAGGCAGCGATGTCTATATTCAAAAAACTTTTCGGCACAACAACAATAGGAGCAACAAAAATGGCAGTCATTGACAGAGTACTTACAGGCGAAGCCTTGGTCGGCGACGGCAATGAGGTGGCGCACACCGACCTGATTATGGGGCCAAGGGGCAGTGCCGTTGAGTCGGCCTTTTGCCACGCGCTGACCACTCAAAAGGACGGATTTAATACGTTGATGGCCGTGGTTGCACCAAACCTACCTGCAAAGCCAAATACCGTGTTGTTTAACAAGGTCACGATCAAGGGCGCCGACCAGGCCGTGCAGATGTTTGGTCCTGCCCAACGTGGGGTAGCCATGGCGGTGATGGACTGTGTGGAGGATGGCACGATCCCCGCTAACGAGGCCGATGATGTCTTTATCTGCGTCGGCGTGTTCATTCACTGGCTGGCCAAGGACGCGACTAAAATTCAGGATTGGAATTACGAGGCCACCAAACTTTCGATTAAGCGTGCGATCGCTCGTGAGCCGAAGGCCTCTGAGGTAGTCAAGAAGAAGGCCAAGACTGCTCACCCCTACGCAGCGCACGTTTAAGCGTAATCAGGCGCAGAGAAAGCGAGTTCATCGACGTTCCGCCCGGCGGATTCGGTGGCGGTCGCGCGGCGCATCACGTCTGCGCGCCGAGTGCTGTAGTTTACGGCCCATTGCCCCGGGCATTCCTCGGGGCAATTTTTTCGTTGACTCCGTAACAAACAAATAAAATCCCGTCGAATTGGGTCAGTCGGGTGACCACAGCAGATAGGCTAACCGCTTTTCCGCAAAAGTGCGTCAATCGATTGCTGGCCAATATGCCCGCTATGCAGAGCTGTTGCGACGAGGGCGCCGGTGATACCAATCACCTCGAGCGCCCAGAGATCATTTTCATGCCGTACGCCGCCTGCGGCGTAGATCGATTTACCCGGTGCCAATGTCTTGATCGTCGCGAGCCGTTCGAGATCCGGACCCTGCAAAGTTCCAACCCGGTTTAGGCTCACAACGATGATCTCCGGTGGCCAAAGTGCGGGTATCTCCAACACGCCTTTGGGGCCTTGGAGTCGATCCTCGACAAAGTCCAGGGATAGGATCGGAGGAGGACAGCGTTGCAGATGCGCCGAAAGGGTTTGTAAGTCTTGTTGATACTCACTGCCGACTACCGCCTTCCAACGTCCTCCCAGGTTACGGATCACCTCAGTATCCACGACGGGGCCGGAGTCAATCCAAAATGTAAGCGATGGAAATGCCGCGCACAATTCCTCGATTATATTTGTGTTATCTGCAACGCCTTCGATAGCGTCTAGATCGGCAATATAAAACGTGGTGAAGGGATATATCGTTAGGATGGCAACGACCACGGCAGCGGGATTACTGCTAGGACATAAAAAGGAACTTACAGGTTCATAGGCCTGGCGCTTTCCGGCGCGGGCATGCACGACATGCCCCTGACAGAGATCGAGAACAGGGATAATCAACATCGGAATTGATATGCGTATTTTTGTATGCGAGTTTATCACGGGAGGCGGGATGCTGGGCTCTCCGTTACCGCAAGGACTCGCCCAAGAAGGGGACCTGATGCTCACTGCGGTGGTGAAAGACCTCCTCAATCTCACGAAAGTAAGCATCGTCACAGCACGCGACCCACGACTTTGTGCGATCCGACAGCCAATTGAAGTCATAACACTCGGTGCCGAGGATGATTGCTGGCACCTTTGGCGGGATCTCATCGAAGATTCCGATGCCCTGTGGCCAATTGCACCGGAGACGGGTGGAACATTGGAACGCCTCAGTCAGATGGCACTGATGCATCAGCGTGTTCTGCTCGGCAGCAGCCCGGGGGCGATCAGAGTCGCCGCAAGTAAACTCGCCACGACGACTCGCCTACGGGAGCTGGGAATTCCTGCTGTCCAGACGGTCCCGCTTTCATCTTATCTTCCACCAAATGAGACGGGCTGGGTTGTCAAACCGGATGATGGGACCGGCTGCGAGGATACACATCTATTTAAAAACCAACCGCAGCTGGATGCTTGGCGCGGCGTCGGAGCAATCGAGCAATCCTACGTCGCACAAATGTTCATCCCCGGCATTCCCGCTAGCGTGTCGATGTTATGTTGTAATGGACAAGCCTGGGTACTAGCGTGTAATCGGCAGCGAATTGAGTTTGACACGAGTGGCTGTCATCTTCGAGGTATCATCGTGAATGGGCTACGGGACGAGCGATTACGGTTGATGCGACTAGCAAGCGATATTGCTAAGGCAATACCGGGGCTGTGGGGCTATGTGGGCATTGACTTTGTAATGACGCCTACAGGGCCTATTGTTCTCGAGGTGAATCCTCGTTTGACCACATCGTATATCGGACTTGGCTGTTCCATTGGGCAAAATCCTGCAAAACTGGTTCTAGCGTTACTCGATGGGAGTAACAGATTACTGAATGCCCCACTATCTGACGAACCTGTTGACATCGATTTGGAGCGGGTGAATGGGTGATTGCACGATCATCGGTTGGGACCTGGGCGGAGCACATCTCAAGTTGGCTGTGCTGGAAGCCGATGGTTCTCTCGCTCTGGTGCGCCAATTCCCATCACCGCTCTGGAAAGGTCTACAGCACTTTGACACGGCAATGGCTAGTGCGTTGGATGGATTACCCGATAGCAGGCTGAAACATGCCGTAACACTGACAGGTGAGCTGGCGGACGTGTTTGAAACCCGGGCGGTCGGGATTAAGGCGTTGATTGGGCGTATGGTGACTCTTCTCGGGAAAGAGGAGTTGAGGGTTTACGCGGGCAAGAAGGGTTTTGTTGATTGCAATAGCATTCGCCGAAACACTACGGCGATTGCTTCGGCAAACTGGCATGCAAGTGCTCGATATATGGCGACAAAAGTCAAAGAGGGCATCCTTATCGATATTGGCAGCACAACCACCGATATTGTTCCTTTCGCAAATGGAGCAGTCTGTTATCGTGGTTATACGGATTCCGAGCGCATGCAATATAATGAATTGCTGTATACCGGCATCGCACGGACGCCGATAATGGCCATCACGCAACGGGTGCCTTTTGCCGGGGATTGGCACCATCTCGCAGCGGAGCATTTTGCTACCATGGCAGATGTCTATCGCCTCACTGGTTCACTGCCAGGCGATGCTGACCTTCTAGATACACCGGATGGTGCCGGCAAGCATCCAAAGGACAGTGCCCGTCGACTCGCTCGGATGCTCGGGCGCGATCTCAATGCCGCAAGACGGCTAGAACCATGGTGTACTGTTGCACGATACATCGCAAATGTGCAGCTTGGCCGTATCTATCAGGCCCTTGAACGGACCTTGTCACGTAATGTTATCGATGAAAACGCCCCTCTGGTTGGTGCGGGGGCAGGGCGATTTCTCGTCCGTGAGCTTGCAAACCGCCTCTCTCGCCCGTGTGTGGAGTTCTCCGAGCTGATCGATGCACCGCTAAAGCTGAGGGGGTTGGCGGCGGTCTGCGCACCCGCGGTGGCAGTCGCCGCGCTTCTGAGGATGGCCCGTTGAAGCCTCGCCTAACGGAACTCCCCTATGTGTGCGACAGCACCGATCGTTTCGCGGTGTTTGCTGAGCGGCCGTGGTGTGTATTCTTGGATAGTGGTGGTCCGGCGACGGAATACGGTCGCTACGATATCCTCGCTGCGGATCCTTATCTGACGCTGACCGCTTGGGGTGACATAACAATCATACAATCCCGCGATGGGAAGGAATACTCGAGCCGCGATCCGTTTACATTGCTAAAACGCTGTCTCGGTGAGGTGAGAAAAGACGGAACGGGTTTGCCCTTTTCCGGTGGCGCGATCGGTTACTTTGCCTATGATCTTGCGCGACGTATTGAAAACCTGCCCAAAGAAGCAATTCAGGATATCAATATGCCCGATATGGCTATCGGACTCTATGATTGGGCGGTCGTTGTTGACCATAGGGAGAAACGTGCCTGGTTGGTCGGACAAGGAAGGGACGAGCGCACACTCGATGACTGGGATCAGCTCGAACAATTGATGCAATCACCCGTATCGTCAGCACAACGTAAACCTTTCTGTGTCTTGTCTGCGGTTTCATCCAATATGGATCGTGACATTTATGCACAGGCCTTCAGACGCATAAAACATTATATTCACGACGGAGATTGCTACCAGGTCAATCTGGCGCAACGCTTCTCCGTAAAAGTACAAGGGGATCTATGGGATGCATACGTTCAATTGCGGGCGCTTAATCCCGCTCCTTTTTCAGCATTTTTTCAACTGCCCGAGGGGACGGTGTTAAGTTCTTCTCCCGAGCGTTTTCTAAGACTCTTAAACGGATGGGTCGAAACCAAGCCTGTCAAGGGCACGCGTCCGCGTTCGGTCTATAAACACCGCGACCGCTCGTTGGCTGAGGAGCTCCTAAAGAGTTCAAAGGACCGTGCAGAGAATGTGATGATCGTCGATCTCGTGCGCAATGACCTCGGTAAGACCTGCCGGCCCGGGACAGTTGAGGTCCCTAAATTGTTCGCGCTCGAGAGTTTTGCAACCGTGCACCATCTAGTAAGTACCATAACAGGGGAGCTGGCACCGGGGCAGCATGCTTTCGATCTGTTGCGCGGTTGTTTTCCCGGCGGATCGATCACAGGCGCTCCGAAGGTACGGGCCATGCAGATCATTGAGGAGCTTGAGCCTCATCGTCGCAGCGTCTATTGCGGTGCTATCGGGTATATTGGCTTTAACGGCGATATGGATACGAATATCGCAATACGCACTTTGGTTTACAACGAGGGCCATATGTACTGCTGGGCTGGCGGGGGCATTGTGGCCGATTCGAGTCTGGAAGGGGAGTACCAGGAAACCTTCGATAAGGCCGCCGCGTTATTGAAATTGTTCGAAAAAAAGGAAGCGCAGCGTGTGGGTGGTTAAAATCGGTGGTAGTCTGGCGTTCTCCAAAACGTTACCGGCTTGGCTCGAGGTGCTTACGTGCCACGGGGGCGGGAAGGTCGTTATTGTGCCCGGTGGTGGACAGTTTGCCGAACTGGTGCGCCAAGCCCAGCAATACTGGGGATTTGATGATGTGACCGCCCACTACATGGCGCTTTCTGCGATGGAGCAGTTTGGCCGCATGATGGCGGGGATTCAACCGGCACTTACGCCTGCAATGACCATGCGCCGGCTACACGAGGTTTTAAATGACGCTCAAGTGCCGGTTTGGCTGCCGATGGCGACGACACAGGGTGAGGACGCGATCGCTGAAAGCTGGGAATTTACGTCGGACAGCCTAGCGGCGTGGCTGGCTATCCGGATGGATGCCGATCGGCTTGTGTTGGTAAAGTCTTTGGCGCCACGCGGGGCGGTGGTGTCGGTGTCTGAGCTCACGGCACGTGCAATCGTTGATCAGCGCTTTGCAGCCGTCATGGCCATGGGGCAGTTTGAGACCTGGTGGTTGGGTGAGAAAGGGGATGAAACCATGGCGCAAGCCCTCCGCGACGGCATGACCCCCGGGACCCGTGTACTGCCGAGCGCCCCCGAGCCTGCTAACGCAAGGAACGTGGGAAGGGGTCAATAGCGGTTGATTTGAAGCTCGATGGCCCCCTCGGGAGCATCAGAACTGTTTTTTACACGATGCGATTGGAATAAAACCTCTTTAGGGCGCGCCTTGCCGCCACAAGGCCAAAATCGAGCGCAATGCGATAACAATCCAACAGATTATGTGGATTGGCCCCCTCACAAGCCCCCGCGAGGGCGGCTGTCCGAATGAGCCGCTCTGGCGCGGGGGGGTGGCCCGTCGCAGCGACAGGGCCGAGGGGTTGCATCGCCTTCTCTTTCAAGGCTACCTCGTCAAAGTGCCCGCTATCCCTGCCGACAGATCAAGCATCATGTCCGTATTTCCGTTGCTTGGATGTTGCATAAGAAGGCCTGGCGTCCATAAAGAGGCGAGCGGATGCCAGGCAATAGCCAAGGTCCATCTTGGCTTACCGCTAAGGAGGTTTTCGCGGTAGAAACTCAATCCCAACACAGTGTCCCACCTGTCTGATATTCGGTTACGCGGGTCTCAAAGAAGTTCTTTTCTTTCTTAAGATCCATCATCTCGCTCATCCAGGGAAACGGATTAACCGCGCCGGGGAACTGTTCTGGAAGTCCAATTTGAGCGCAACGCCGATTAGCGACGAAGTGCAGGTACTCCGTAAACATGTTAGCGTTCAACCCCAGAACTCCGCGCGGCATGGTGTCGTGCGCATATCGAATTTCCAGCTCTACACCATCCCGGATCATCCCCACAGCGTGTTTCTTGAAATCCTCCGTCCAAAGATGTGGATTCTCAATTTTGATTTGATTGATGACATCGATACCAAAATTCATGTGCATTGACTCGTCGCGCAATATATATTGAAACTGCTCCGCGACACCTGTCATCTTGTTTCGGCGGCCCATCGATAGCACCTGTACGAAGCCAACGTAGAAAAATATTCCCTCGAAGATTACGTAGAAGGCGATCAGATCACGCAGCAAGCGCTGATCATCCTCCGGCGTGCCCGTATGAAAATCGGGATCCCCCAGACTTTCTGTATAAGTCATCGCCCAGGCCGACTTATCATGCACTGAGGGGACTTCGCGATACATATTGAAAACTTCCCCCTCGTCCATCGATAGCGACTCTACGCAATACTGATACGAGTGCGTATGAACGGCCTCCTCGAAAGCCTGGCGCAGAAGATACTGCCGACACTCGGGGTTAGTAATGTGGCGGTACACTGCTAACACCAAGTTATTAGCGACTAATGAGTCGGCGGATGTGAAGAATCCGAGGTTGCGTCTGATGATCCGTCGCTCATCAGTGGTCAGGCCTCGTGGCTCTTTCCACAGGGCGATGTCCGCTGTCATGTTGATTTCCTGTGGCATCCAGTTGTTCGCACAAGCATTCAGATACTTTTGCCAGGCCCACTGATATTTGAATGGAACAAGCTGATTCACATCAGCTCGACAATTGATCATGCGCTTATCATCTACTGCAATGCGACCCGCTCCGAATTGCACCTTCTCTAGTCCTGTCACGGCAGGCGGCGATCCCTCAATAGCCACACTGGGGATTGGTGATGGCGAAAACGTGGTGCCCGGAGTAACTGATTTGGGGCCGCCGTCGACGACAGCTAATACCGCTGGCGCGAGTTGGCGTTTTACCTTTTGACTACTGCTTAATTCGTCAGACTCATTGGCTGCGGCTGCTGGTTCGTCCCGATTCATCATGATGTTCCCTCAAAATCAGTTATCGAATGTTCACCCCGGGTGCAAGCGATTGCCACACTGAGATGAGGCGCGCGTTTCCTGTTTCGTGCGTGTTGCGTATCGATGATCCCTTCCAATGATGCTCACTGACACGCCTCGCATTCCGAGCTGATGACGAGGCAGGCGCTCGAAGCAGCTGCACCTTGCGGTGTCTGCACCGCATTTAACTTGTTATCGCGTCCTGCCAGGGTGCTCTTTTCAACATGGGTTGCACCGAGGCTACGCAGGTAATAGGTAGTCTTGAGGCCACTTCGCCATGCCAGCTTGTAGAGATTGTCCAACTTCTTTCCATTTGGCTCGGGCATGTAGAGATTGAGCGACTGGGCTTGGTCAATCCATTTCTGCCTTCGTGATGCGGCGGCGACCATCCAGTGGGATTCAATCTCAAATGCAGTCGCATAAAGTGCCTTTATTTCGTCTGGTACACGATCAATTGGCCATACACTGCCATCAAAGTACTTCAGATCGTTAACCATCACGTCGTCCCATAGCCCTCGTTGCTTGAGATCCCTCACCAGGTACGGATTGACGACCGTGAATTCCCCCGAGAGGTTCGATTTTACGAACAGATTCTGATAAGTCGGCTCGATCGACTGGGCGACCCCGCAAATGTTTGAGATAGTGGCCGTTGGCGCAATCGCCATGCAGTTTGAATTGCGCATGCCCACCTTTTGTACGCGTTCACGTAAAGCGTCCCAATTCAACGTCTTGGAACGATCCATCTCTAAGAAGCCACCGCGACTTTCTTCTAGAAGTGCAATAGAGTCGATCGGCAGAATGCCCTGACTCCACAGGGAGCCGTCGAAACTTGGGTACGGCCCGCGCTCTTCGGCAAGGTTTGTGGAGGCTTTGACGGCACAGTAACTGATGACCTCCATCGTTTGATCGGCAAACTCGACAGCTGCCTGGGATGCGTAAGGAAGGCGCAGCTTGTAGAGGGCATCTTGAAAGCCCATGAGTCCGAGGCCAACGGGTCGGTGCGCCAGGTTCGAACGTCGCGCTCGTTCCACACTGTAGTAATTTACATCGATGACGTTATCTAACATGCGCATCGCGGTGTTCACAGTGTTCTCTAGCTTCTCGGTATTGAGTCCTCGTTCATCCACATGTTGAGCTAAGTTCACCGAACCTAAGTTGCACACGGCGATCTCATCATCGGAAGTGTTTAGCGTGATTTCTGTACACAGATTGGATGAATGGACTACGCCAGTGTGCCGCTGCGGCGAACGAAGGTTACAGGGGTCCTTAAAGGTCATCCAGGGATGACCGGTTTCATAGAGCATAGATAACATCTTTCGCCACAGATCGATCGCATTGATGGCTTTGAAATTCCTGATTTCGCCATCAACTGTCTTCTGTTCATATTCAACGTACCGCTGTTCAAAGGCCTTACCGTATAGATCGTGCAAATCAAGCACTTCATCTGGAGAAAAGAGCGTCCATTTCCCTTCCTCGACCACTCGTTTCATGAAGAGATCCGGGATCCAGTTGGCGGTATTCATATCGTGTGTGCGACGACGGTCATCGCCAGTGTTTTTTCTAAGGTCCAGAAACTCTTCGACATCGAGATGCCAAGACTCGAGATAGGCACACATAGCGCCTTTTCGTTTACCGCCTTGGTTAACCGCCACCGCCGTATCGTTGGCAACTTTGAGAAAGGGAACGATTCCTTGGGACTTGCCGTTTGTGCCCTTGATGTGCGCGCCCATGGCACGCACCCGCGTCCAATCATTGCCAAGGCCTCCAGCATACTTAGACAGCAGCGCATCGTCTTTGATAGCGCTGTAGATACCATCGAGATCATCGGGGACAGTTGTAAGGTAACAACTTGAGAGCTGCGGGCGTCGCGTACCGGAATTAAATAAGGTGGGCGTTGAGCTCATGAAATCAAAGGACGAAAGCACGTCATAGAACTCAATGGTGCGTTCTTCCCGCTCGGATTCATTGATTGCAAGCCCCATGGCGACGCGCATGAAAAATGCTTGGGGCAGCTCGAATCGGGCGCCGTGGTGATGAATAAAATAGCGATCGTAGAGCGTTTGCAGACCCAGATAGGTAAATTGCTGATCTCTCACAGGCTTCAAGGCATTTCCTAGTCGCTCTACATCAAAATGACCCAGCTCGCGATCCAGAAGCCCAAGTTCAACGCCGCGCCGGATATATTCTTCGAAATAACGCGGATAACGCTCCACCATTTCGGCCTGTGTGGCTTCAAAAGGTCTGCAACCGATAAACTTCAGTGCTTCCTGGCGCAGAATATCGAGAAGCAGACGGGCAGCTACATAAGAATAATTCGGTTCCTTTTCAATCAACGTGCGCGCGCTCATTACGAGTGCAGGACCGACTTCATTTGCCGGAACCTCATCAAAAAGGTTGCGCAGGGTATCCCGGATGATCAATTGCCAGTCGACTTCTTCAAGACCACGGCAGGCCTCATCGACAATGGCGCGGAGGCGTTCCATGTCCAGGGGTTGAATCGTTCCGTCAGCGAGTTTCGTCGTTATGATTGATGGGCTACTCAGTTGGCTCGCTTCAAGCTGTTGCCTCTCCGCGCGCTCGCGCGCACGCTCCTCTCGATAGATGACATAGGCGCGGGCAACCTTGTGCTCGCCTGAGCGCATGAGGGCGAGTTCGACCTGATCTTGGATGTCTTCGATATGCGCCGTTCCACCGCCCTGCATGCGGCGGGTTATGGCATTGACGACTTGATCGGTTAACCGTGCGACCATCTCGTGGATGCGGCTAGACGCCGCGGCGCTCCCGCCCTCCACCTCGAGAAAGGCTTTGGTCATAGCGACCATGATCTTGTTTGGATCAAACGCGGTGACTTTACCGTTGCGGCGGATGACGCGAAATTCGCCGGGCCTGTTGGCCGCGAGTTCCCCCGTAACCTCGTCTGATCCCGCGCGTTGGCCCCCGTTATCGCGCTGTGGTGTGGCCTTGGACTGCGCATGGCTGAGTGCGCTATTGATGTTTTCAGCCTCCATGTATTGCCCCTCCTGCAAGGGTCGGAAAGTGTCGTTTTGTACGCTTCTAAAGCCTTCTAGGAATGCTCAGAAACGCGTTTATGTTCGAGATATAATGCTCTGTATAGCACCACAATAGAGTGTGGTCAAGGGGCAATTCAAACACAACATAGTGTGGAATTAAGTGTGCAATCACAGGGGATGAGTTGGGTATAGCCTGGGGATAAAATTAGGAAAATCTAGCAAATCAGCGACTTATTTTCTTACCCGCCGAGCTGTGGATAAGCCGCTTTCGGGCCCGCCGCGAATCACGCATAATGTGACCTTTGTCACAAAGGCAGGGGATCGGTATCCGCGCTCACGCGATCAAGGCGCCCGTGCGGTGAAAATCCTCTCCCAAATTAGGCCTTGATCCCTGTGGACTCGCCCATCAAACTGTCTGCCGATCTCATCCTTAAGGGGAGGACCCCCTGATGCTTGCACATAATCTTGGATTTCCGCGCATTGGCGCGAAGCGCGAACTAAAACTGGCGTTAGAAAACTACTGGCAGGGTGCCATCTCTAGAGCAGGGCTTGAGGATACGGGCAGGCGCCTTCGCGCTGCTCATTGGCAACAGCAAGCGAGCGCGGGGCTCGATCTGATCCCGGTCGGTGATTTCTCGTGGTACGACCAGGTATTGGATATGTCCGTTTTGCTCGGCGTGGTGCCGCCGCGTTTCGGTGATTTCAAAGATGATGTACCGATCGATAGCTATTTTCGGATGGCGCGCGGGCGGGCGCCGACAGGGGAGGACGTACCTGCCTGCGAGATGACCAAGTGGTTCGATACAAACTATCACTATATCGTGCCGGAGTTTGCCGCCAAACAGTCGTTCCGGATCGCATCCAATTCATTATTTGCCGAGGTGAAGGAAGCGCAGCAGAAGGGTCATCATGTCAAGCCTGTGTTCATCGGACCTCTGACTTACTTGTGGCTTGGAAAGGTCAAGACGGGGACGTTTAATAAACTTGAACTCGTCGATTCTATTTTACCCATTTACAGACAGATCCTCGCCAAACTCGCAAGCCTAGGTGTCGAGTGGGTACAGATTGATGAGCCTATCTTGGTGCTCGATCTCCCAATCGAGTGGCGCACGGCGTTCGAGAGATGCTATAGCGGGTTGCAAAGCCCGGCCCCGAAGATCTTGCTCACGACCTATTTCGGTGCCCTCGCAGAAAATGCTGTTACCGCTATACGCTTGCCGATCGACGGATTACACATCGATCTCGTCCGCGCCCCCAATCAACTTGCGCATGTGATTGAACTGATGCCTTCGGACAAGGTGCTGTCGCTCGGCATCGTCGATGGACGTAATATCTGGCGAACGGATTTGAACACCGCCTTATCAATACTGGAGCGACCGGCGGCGCGCCTCGGTGATCGTTTATGGCTCGCCCCATCCTGTTCACTGATGCATTGTCCGGTCGATTTGGATCTCGAGACGGAGCTGGATAATGAGTTGAAGTCGTGGCTCGCCTTTGCAAAGCAAAAAATGGTTGAGGTCGTCACTCTGAAACGGGCAATGAATGAAGGGCGCGATGCAGTGGCGGACATTCTGGCGGCCTCCAGTCACGCGATTCAATCCCGACAGATTTCTCCACGCATCCATAACGCACAGGTCGCAGAGCGGCTTGCTCATGTCAATGACGCAATGATCCGGCGTAAGGATGCTTTTAGCTCGCGCATCGTTCTTCAACAAAAGCAACTTAAATTGCCCAAGTATCCGACCACGACTATCGGATCATTTCCGCAGACAAGCGAGATCCGAAAAACGCGGCGCGACTTTAAGACTGGTAAGCTGGACCGCGACATGTATATCACCCGAATGCGCCGCGAAATCAAACGGGCCGTTCGTAAACAAGAGGAATATGGATTGGATATCATTGTGCATGGCGAGGCGGAACGTAATGACATGGTTGAATATTTCGGCGAGGCGCTTGCCGGTTTTGCGTTTACGCAAACTGGTTGGGTGCAGAGTTATGGTTCGCGCTGCGTGAAGCCGCCCATCATCTTCGGAGATGTCAGCCGGCCGGCGCCCATCACAATGGAATGGAGCACCTATGCGCAGTCCCTCACCGACCGCCCCGTGAAGGGTATGCTCACCGGGCCTGTAACTATTCTGCAATGGTCATTTGTACGGGATGACCAGCCACGCTCTAAGACCTGTTTGCAGATCTCATTGGCACTGCGCGATGAGGTGATCGATCTAGAACGGGCTGGGATCAAGATTATCCAAATCGACGAACCGGCCATACGCGAAGGACTTCCGTTAAGAAAAAGTGAATGGAAGCCCTACTTAAACTGGGCGGTCAAGGCCTTTCGGATCGCCTCGGCTGGCGTCAGGAGTGATACGCAGATCCATACCCACATGTGTTATTCGGAATTCAATGACATTATCGCCTCAATTGCAGAGATGGACGCCGATGTGATCACCATTGAGACCTCGCGCTCGGATATGGAACTGCTCGACGCCTTTGTTGAGTTTGAATATCCGAATCAGATAGGCCCAGGCGTCTTCGATATCCACTCGCCGCGGGTCACGCCGGTTGAAGAGATGGTGAGATTGATTGAAAAAGCCCAACGGCATATCCCGGCAGAGCGACTTTGGCTGAACCCCGACTGCGGGTTAAAGACGCGTGACTGGCCAGAGGTAGAGTCTTGCCTCAAGAATATGGTGCAGGCAGCGCGCATCTTGCGCGAGCGTGGTGATGCGAGCGCGACATCGGCATAGGTCGGGCGCTCATCCAGACGACTCATCACGGAGCAATGACCCCTTGCTAGAGCCCAAGGGGGCTTCTGCTATCGTGCAGAGTCCTGAGATCCTACGGTGGCTGTAGCGGCAGGATGAGCCTGCTACCGGGTCTGAGGTGTGCTCTGTGACGGAGTGTGCAGCGATTGGAACGGCGTGCCATTTTCAGCCGCAACTGGTTTGACGCACATAGCACCTTTTGCTCAGCAGGAGAGTATCACACAAGAAATCCCGCATGCCCCACTGCTATTGATGCTCGAACAACGGCGTTGTGTACCTTGCATCAGAACTGGGCGCACCGTATTTGTTCTAATATCTGCATGACCGATCCCGTTCAGACCTCCCACCTAACCAGAACACGCCGGCGCAACAGGCTGTGACGCTCGAGCGCCTCAACGTGCCGGTCAAAACAGTGCCCAGCGCAGAGCGCATCCGCTCGATCGAAGCCGCACTCGCTGCACGTGATGGCGTTGCGCGCACAGTGGTCAATCCTTCCTTGGGCAGTGTTGTCATTGATTATGATCCCGCACGTACCCGTGTGGGGGCGCTGGTGGAAGCGATCCGGGACTTAGGTCTCACACCGGGCGTCGCCCGGGTTCGGCTCGCGGTTAAGGGGATGACCTGTGCGTCTTGTGTCACGGCGGTTGAAAGGGCACTGATAGAGACGCCGGGCGTGGTCTCGGCCACGGTCAACCCAACATCTGCCCAAGCGGATATCGTGTATGAGCCACGGGTAGTCGAATTCGAAGGCCTCCAGCGCGCAATTGAAGCGAGCGGGTACGAGGCGGGCGAGGTGCCCGCCGCGAGCGATGAAGCCATTGACGGCCAGGAGCGGGAACGCAATCAAGAGCATCGCTTGCTCATGCATAAGTTTTGGTTCGCGGCGGCGATCTCGCTGCCGGTCATGATCTTCAGCTACGCGGATCTGATCCCGGGGCTACGCGAGTGGATGCCCATGGGTAGCGCAGAACGTCGGGTGGTGTGGGCGCTTTTAGGGGTATTCACCTTGCCGGTAATGCTGTGGTCGGGCTCCCAGTTCTACACTGGTATGTGGGCTGCCTTGAAGCACCGATCCGCCAACATGCACACGTTGATCGCGTCCGGGATCACAGCTGCCTTTCTCTACTCGGTGGTGGCGGTCGCCTTTCCGCAATGGTTCCCGAAGCAGGCGCTGGCGGAGGTATTCTGGGATGTCTCTGTGGTCGTCGTGGCCTTGGTCGTGCTCGGCATGGCGCTCGAGGTCAAGGCCAAGGGAAGGACCTCTGAGGCTATTAAAAAGCTGATTCGTCTACAGGCCAAAACCGCTCGGGTATTGCGTGAGGATCAGGAGCTGGATGTCCCAGTGGAGGAGGTGCTCGTCGATGAGGAGGTGTTGGTGCGCCCCGGTGAGAAGATCCCGGTGGATGGCGTTGTGATCAAGGGATCTAGCAGTGTGGATGAGTCCATGATTACAGGGGAATCAATCCCAGTGGAAAAGCACCAGGGAAATGAAGTCATTGGCGCTACATTGAACAAGACTGGGAGCTTCACGTTCCGCGCCACCAAGGTGGGCAAGGACACCGCCTTGGCGAACATCATCCGCATTGTGCAGGACGCCCAGGGCTCGAAGGCCCCCATCCAGCGGGTCGTGGACCAGGTGGCCGGTTATTTCGTGCCGACAGTGATGATCTTGGCGGTGCTGGCCTTCGTCGCGTGGTATGACGTTGGTCCGGATCCGCGCATCGTCTATGCGACCATCGTGCTGGTGACGACGCTCATCATCGCCTGTCCTTGCGCCCTGGGGCTTGCTACCCCAACCTCCCTCACGGTGGGCATCGGTAAGGCGGCAGAGAGCGGTGTCCTGATCCGCTCCGGTGATGCCCTGCAGACCGCCAAGCGCCTGAAGGCGATCGTCTTGGACAAGACCGGCACGATTACTCAAGGCAAGCCCGCCCTTACCGACGTGGTGCCTAGCGCGAGTTTTCGCGAAGACGAGGTACTGATCCTTGCTGCCTCGCTCGAACGCAGCTCGGAGCACCCGTTGGCGGAGGCGATTGTCAAAGGTGCCGGTGAGCGGGGCGTCGCCCTTACCGAGGCAGAGGGCTTTACGGCTATCCCCGGCCATGGCGTCAGCGGCAGAGTAGACGGTCGCGATGTCATGCTCGGCAACGCCACGCTCATGAAGGCGCGCGGCGTGGACATCTCGTCGCTTTCGGCTGACTGGGAGCACCTCGCCGAGGCCGGCAAGACGCCGATGTACCTCGCCTGCGATGGAACGGCCGCCGGTCTGGTTGCCGTCGCAGACATTGTTAAACCCGATTCCATGTCGGGCATCGAGGCACTCCGCAAGATGGGGCTCGAGGTCATCATGCTGACCGGTGACAACCGGCGTACCGCAGAGGCAATTGGCCGTGAGCTCGGTATTGATCGCGTGCTTTCCGAGGTCTTGCCCCAGGACAAGGCGCACGAGGTGCAGAAGCTACAGCTCGAAGGCAAGATCGTGGCCATGGTGGGCGATGGCATCAACGACGCCCCGGCGCTCGCGCAGGCCAATGTGGGCATGGCGATTGGCACCGGCACGGACGTCGCCATCGAGGCTAGCGACGTGACGCTCATCACAGGCAGCCTTAAGGGCGTCGTCACAGCCATGGAAATTAGCCGCGCCACCATGCGCAACGTCTACCAGAATCTGTTCGGCGCCTTCATCTACAATACGTTGGGGATCCCGCTTGCCATGGGGCTATTGTATCCGTACTTCGGACTCTTGCTTTCGCCGTTGATCGCGGCCGCCGCCATGGCGTTTAGTTCCGTCACCGTAATCACCAATGCGAATCGCCTACGGTACTATCAACCGCAAGGAGGTAGGGTATGACATCAGACCGCTGGATCGTGACTGTGTTGGGCCTGTTGCTCGTGACGTTTATCATCTGGTTTTTCTGGCTTAAGCGGGAAAAGGGCACCCGAGCGGCGACTACCAGCGGTGGCTATCAGGAGGCCATGATTCTGGTCAAGGGCGGCTACACTCCGGACGTCATCGTGGTGGAGCACGGCAAACCCGTGCGGCTCAACTTCCGCCGCGAGGAGGTGGCAGTGTGCTCGGAGACGGTGTTGTTTCCCGACTTCGGTAAAAGCCAACTGCTACCGACTGGCAAAACCGTGGCCATCGAGTTTCTTCCTGATAAGCCGGGCGAGTACGAGTTCTCCTGTCAGATGGGCATGCTGCGGGGAAAACTGATCGTCGAGTAGCGCGCCATAGGCTCGCCTCGAGCGTGCTAGG
The DNA here is from genome assembly GCA_022614965.1 of Gammaproteobacteria bacterium. GTDB lineage: Bacteria > Pseudomonadota > Gammaproteobacteria > JAKEHO01 > JAKEHO01 > JAKEHO01. The sequence goes on along the minus strand of JAKEHO010000008.1, from coordinate 69,309 downwards.
GAGGCAACAGGTTCTAGAGCGTCGCCCTGTGCATGTTTTGACAGAGGATCAGGCGATCTCTATACTGGCTTTTGAACCGCACCAGTGCTCTGAGGACGTTCGTCCGACGAGATAATCGGGAAAGCCGGTGCGCCCTCATAGGTCTTGGGCAAGGCCGGCGCTGCCCCCGCAACGGTAGATGAGCCATGGCGGATCAGGGTACCACTGTGCGAATGAGCCCGGCTGGAAGCGATTGACACTCCAGCTCGAAGCAACGCTAAGAAGTGTCAATAACTGCCTGATAATGCATAATTATTAGGTACAGCTGTTGCACGACCTAGCGGTTCAGGCCTGCAATAACCGCAGCCTGCTCGCGTGGGAAGGCGATCCGCTCTCGGTCCAGACCCTAGTCATTCTGGACTACTCATAAGCCCGGAGACCGACCTGGTGCCGTGTGACACCAAGTTGCGGAGGGCAACGTCGGTGGAACGGGTACGCGTCAATAGAACCCTGTGACGACGGGTCGCATCTCTGCGAAGGTGCAAGGCCCAAACCCAAGGCTTTTGGGGCCTGGGTAAGGCCCTCGCGCTCCTTAACCGTTCCCTCTCCTGTTCCCTCCGCACAGCGCTCGCAACGCGGCAAGTCAAACTCAGCGTGCGGGTGTGCACCTTGCCCGGGGAGGGACGAGGATGGGCCAAAAAAGAACCCCGAGGTTTATTGCCCTGCTTTTCCTTCTTTATGGCCGCTGTATTCAGGGAGAAGCGTTTGACGAGGAACTCGAGCCTATGATCGTTAGCGCGACGCGCTCCCCCCAGCCTGGCATCACCAAGGCCGTAAGTATCAGTATCATCACCCGTGAGGAAATCGAGGAAAGCGGGGTAAATCATATTGTCGAGGTGTTACGCGGCCAGGGTGGCGTTCAAATCAATGATCTCTTCGGTGATGGCAGCCGCGCCACGGTCGCTATTCGCGGGTTTGGTGCCAATGCAGCCGCCAACACATTGATCCTGGTCGACGGGCGCCGCTTAAACCACAGTGATTTGGGCGCACCGGATTTGAACAGCGTGTCATTAAAAGATGTCGAGCGGGTAGAAATTGTACAAGGCAGCGCGGGGATCCTGTATGGCGATCAGGCGGTCGGTGGCGTAGTCAACATCATCACCCGTCGGCCCGAGGCCCTTCAGGCAAGCCTCTCGGGTAGCGCCGGCAGCTATAACCAGTTGCAAGGATATGCCGCGATTTCGAATCGGCACGCCAATGGAGTGGGCTATCGCCTTACCGGCGAGAAAAGGACCTCAGATAACTATCGGGATAACAATGAACTGGACTACTCAAATTTTTTCGGACAATTGGATTACCGCCATCGCCAAGGGCTGCTGCTTGTCGAATATCAGAACGTCGATGAGAAACTTGACACCCCAGGGGCCCTGTTTGCCGATCAGGTCGCAGCAGACCGCAGACAAGCCCAGAATCCTGGTGATTTCGTCAATACGAATACCTGGTTCGCCCGTGCTGGCTTAACGCAGACGCTTGTGCGTGGTTGGGAGTTACGGGGTGAATACGCCAACACGGCAAGTGACAGCGAGGCGCAGCTCAGTGTGGCCGGAACCCCTGGCCCGGTCAGCACCACGCGCCGTCAACAGGAAATCACGCCACGGCTGATCGGAGCCATTGGAAGTCGCTATGGTCAGAGTTTGATTACCCTCGGTGTCGATCTGTTCTCCACCGATTTCTCGCTGGACTCCGTACTGGGAGGTATCGATGACCGTCAAACCAGCTACGGTATCTACGCACAAGCGGTGGTTCCGTTGAGTGAGCAAGTGACACTCACGGGGGGCGTACGCCACGCGGGCGTTGAGAACGACATCACGGGGGCCCTGTTACCGCCAGGGACTGAAATATCAGATAGTGTGACGGTCGGTGAGGTTGGGCTGTCAGTTTATCCGCATCCCATGTGGCGGCTTTATGGCCGCGTCGATACGAACTATCGTTTTGTCCTGGCAGACGAATTTACCAGTGCAAGCTTTGGTGGGGTGATCCCCGAGACTCAGACCGGCACATCATACGAATTCGGGGCTGATTGGGACGGACCCGTCGCGCAGGCAAGGCTACTGCTCTATCGATTGGATCTGAACGATGAAATTGAATTTGATCCGTTCTTGTTTATTAACACAAATATTGGCGATACCAGGCGAAGGGGGTTGATCTTGGAAGGGGGGTACTCGCCGTTCGATAAGCTCTCGTTTTTGGGGCATTTTAGTTATGTCGATGCTGAGGTCGTTGATGGGCCGCTGGACGGTTCAAAAATTCCATTTGTCGCGAAAAACATTGTGAGAGGGAGCGCCAATTATCGATTTTCCGGGTATATCACCGGCTTTTTCGAAGTGTACGGCATAAGTGATCGCGTGCCTCAGGGCGATTTTACCAATGAACTCGCGGGATTACCCGGTTATGTCATTGCCAATCTGAATCTAAGCTATCGGTATGATCGGTTCGCATTGGCTTTCCTCATCAATAACGTGTTCGATAAGAAGTACAGTGACAATGCATTTGCTAGCTTTAGACCTCCGCTCTTTACGCCTGAGACAGCCTTCTTTCCATCACCTGAACGGAATTTTCTTATTACGTTGAGCTACCATTATGACTAATATCGCCGCTCTTGGGGCAGGACAGCGAATATGGGTCATCGCATATCACGAGTCTACACGCGCACAGGCGATGAAGGTGACACGGGCCTCGGCGATGGATCACGTATAGAGAAGTCCTCGCTGCGTATCGCAGCGATGGGAGATGTCGATGAATTAAACAGTGAGATTGGCCTGCTGCTTAGCTGTGATATACCAAAGCGGATCCGTGAGCCTCTCAATGAAGTCCAGCACGATCTGTTTGACCTGGGTGGTGAACTCGCTGTCCCGGGAGCAGCCGCTATTACACCGGGGTACGTTGTGCGCCTCGAAGAGAACCTGGATGCATTAAATCGAACACTGCCCCCACTTGAGGAATTTGTGCTTCCAGGCGGTTCTCCTGCCGCTGCCATCTGTCATGTTGGCCGTGCCGTCTGCCGAAGGGCAGAGCGGAAGGTTGTTGAGCTCGCCAAGCATGAAAACGTGAACCCGCAGGCACTTTGTTATCTAAACCGGCTGTCTGATCTCCTGTTCGTGCTCGCGCGGACCCTGGTGCGTGAGGTTGGAGGAGCCGAAGTCCTTTGGCAACGCGACAGGCGCCCGCAGAAGGATTAACATGGCATTGTGGGCGCAAGTGGCTCTAGGTCGGGTTCTTGCCCCCGTGTATCGTTGAGACGTCGTTGCCTATGATTCAGCCCCGAATGGCATTGATTGTGGGTTTAATCGCCGTTGCGGTCCTCACGCGACTGCTTCCACATCCCCCGAATTTCGTACCCATAGCCGCCATCGCCCTGTTTGGCGGCGCCTATTTTGCTGACAAAACATCCGCCTTTCTCGTCCCGTTGATCGCCTTGCTCGTCAGCGATGCCGTCTTGGGGTTTCACAGCACCTTAGCGTTCGTCTATCTTGCTTTTGCACTTACGGTTGCCATCGGGTTCTGGGTACGAAGAAACCGAAGCGGCCTGCGCATCTTCTCTGCGGCACTATTAAGTTCAGTGCTCTTCTATCTTCTGACGAACTTGGGTGTCTGGCTCGTTGAGGGACTGTATCCCAAGGATGGCGCGGGGCTCGTTAGCTGTTATATGGCGGGGATCCCGTTCTTTGCGATGACCGTTTTGGGGACGTTGTTTTATGCGACGCTCCTGTTTGGCACGATGGGCTTTGCTGAGCGCTACATTCCCATCTTTCGTGAGCAGTCGATCCTCACCTAATGCAAGGGTTTCGTAATAGGAAACCAATTAAAACCAGAACATAACCTCCGATTTCTTATGTTATTTATTAATGATCCCAGGCGCTGCAAAGTCACCTCGCTGCCTCTCTCCACGGCCCCGGGACGGGGTCGCTCCCGCGGAGGTAGCGAATTTCCGACCATTGGGGTCAAAGGGTTCATCCTTATCAACCGTTGCTGATAAGCTCACTTTCCGTATTCCCAAAGTGTCCAGAAATGCGCGCGATGAAAATGCCCGGCAATGCAATAAGTTACGCGTGTTTATTTACGCCTATTCTGCTATCTTTTTCGAAGCTCAAGAAGGCGCCCTGCGCGAGTCATCTCCACTTTACTCAAGAATGACATCCCAAGGAGCACCTCCGTAGGGTAGTCGCCCTCCAGAACAGCGGCTTGAACATCACGCATTCCAATGTCGCCGACCTTCACCCTCTTTAGATTGACGTAGTATACCCTGGTGATGCCCGAGGCAGTCTGGGCCTGACCCTCAGTGCCCTCGAGTTTGAAATCCAGCCCAATGCGTTTTGCCTGGTGTTCGTTCATGGCGACGTTTGTTGCGCCCGTATCGACGAGAAAGCTGATCGGCAAGTCATTGATGCTGCCGCTGACCATGTACATGCCCATGTCATTCGGCCAGATCTGCACGATGGCCTGAGGTGAGGGCCCGGCAAAGGTGCTGCCGATGTGGGTTCCCAAGGTGTAACTCGCCGTTTGACCATCCACTTCAAGCACGGCGGCTTTGCTGTCGGCAGAAATGAGCTTCACACCTTCAGGACTGGCCTTGCCGACCGTGAGAACCCGTTGCTTGCCGTCGATCTCAACAACCGCCTTATCCTTGAAGAGCCCGAGCACCACAATTTTGTCCACGGCGTACGCCACCGGGGCTGCTAATAACAAGAAGAGCAGTTGTGTCAGCAGCTTTTGCATGCTATTCGCTTGCGAAGATTTGTCGGCAGTTCCGTTTCAAACAGTAGCACATTTCTCCTTGCCGTTGCGGTTTAAGGCCCACTCACACCTCGCTATAATCAGGGCGAGGTCGCATACGGGCGATTACAATGCCTTGTGCCCACCATGAAACCGGTACTGATCTTTCAACATGTCGCCTGTGAGGGGCCAGGTTATCTCGGCACCTACCTTAGCGCGCGGGATATACCTTATCGGATCATCCGGGTCGATCAGGGTGATCGGATACCAGAAGGTGCGCAGCACGCCTTGGGTCTCGTCTTCATGGGGGGGCCAATGAGCGTCAACGACCCGTTAGAGTGGATTGAACGGGAACTGTGCCTCATCCAGGAAGCGCACCACCAGTTACTGCCGGTGCTCGGGCATTGTGTTGGCGCACAATTAGTCAGTAAGGCTTTGGGTGGAGAGGTACGAGTGAATCCGGTCAGCGAAATCGGCTGGCTACCCGTAGAACGCAAAGATCATGGCGCTGGCCGGCCGTGGCTCACGGGATTACCGGAGCGCTTTGACGTTTTTCATTGGCACCGGGAGACCTTTTCTCTGCCCGAGGGTGCTGAACCCATATTAAAGAGCCCATTTTGTGAGAACCAAGCCTTCGTCATGGGAAATACCTTAGCGTTGCAGTGCCATGTCGAGATGACCTCCGAGATGGTGCAAGATTGGGCGTGGCGCTATCGGGATCAAACCGCGCAGCCGTCGGCAAGTGTGCAGAGCGCAGAGGCCATGACGTGGCAGCTCAGCGAGCGAATCGCCAACCTTCAGAAGGTCGCTGATATCTTATACGGGCAATGGATCGCCAGACTCCCCGATTGATGGGCTGGTGTGCCTCGCTTGGCTTGATGCCGGCGTAAACCGTACCCACGGCAAGGCCTTTCCATCTAAGTGTCTTTGACGGGCATGTGTGCGATAATTTCCATCGAAATGGTCGGATTTACAGGGCTCAACGATAAATGATTGTCATCCTTCACCCGGACACGGATAAAAACAGCGAAGCCTATCACGCGTTACTCGCGCACCTGGGCAGATTACCGGGCATTCAACACCGTGTGCACGAAGAAGTCGGGGCACAACAGACTCTCACAGAAATCTATCTGATTGGGGACACTGCCTCGATTGATGCGAGCCAGATCCAGAGCTTCGCCGCAGTTGAGCGCGTGGTACGGGTCTCCCATCAATATCGTATCTTGGGGCGCCATAAAGACGATAACCGCCCCAGCCATTTTGTCTACAATGGGGTCACATTTGGCCAAGATTATTTCCACATGGTTGCTGGTCTTTGCGCGGTGGATACCCGCGAACATGTTGAGCTCATGATGCGCGCCCTGAAAGAAAACGGGCAGGTCTGCACGCGTATGGGCGCGTACAAGCCACGGACAAACCCCTACTCATTTCAGGGGCACGGAAAGTCATGTTTGCCCTACGTATTTGAACTGGGTGGGAAATACGGGATGAAGGTCATCGCGATGGAGGTCACCCATGAGGACCATATCGACGAGATCCATGAGGCGCTTGAGCAAGCAGGAAGCCCGACCGGTGTGATGCTGCAGATCGGGACGCGCAACGCTCAGAATTTCGAGTTGCTAAAGAGCGTAGGCCGGCAAAAGACCTATCCCGTGTTGCTAAAGCGTGGTTTTGGGATCACTTTGGAGGAATCCTTGAATGCCGCTGAATACCTTGCAAGTGCAGGCAATCGCAACGTGATATTTTGTCTGCGTGGCATGAAGACCAATCTGGGAGATCCCCATCGCAATGTTGTCGATTTTGCCCATGTACCTGTTGTCAAACGCCTAACACGCATGCCGGTCTGTGTCGATCCGTCGCATTCAGTAGGCGCACGTAGTGCCTCACCTGACGGCTTGCTGGACATCATGCATGCGAGTGTCCAAGGTGTAATTGCCGGAGCAAATATGGTCCTAGTTGACTTTCATCCCGAACCCACGAAGGCACTCGTTGATGGGCCCCAGGCTCTGTTAGTCGAGGAACTTCCTTGGTTCCTGGAAGATGTGCGCATTGCCCGTGAGGCCTATGAGAAGCGTCTCAATCTCATTCAACGCTTTAGGCTCGCAGGGACACTCCGCGAGGTGGGTTCAGGATAAGAAACTATTCAGGGAGAGATCTGGCTAAGGGAAATGGAATGCGCATCAGGTAAAAGGAGTTCCCTCATAGGGCCCTCAGCCCATTTGCCGTTCCCGGATTTCATCCAGTGTCTTGCAATCAATGCAAAGCGTGGCTGTTGGTCGTGCCTCCAAACGGCGAATTCCGATCGCGACGCCACACACTTCGCAATAACCGTAGTCGCCTGTTTCCAGGCCCGCGACGGCTTCATCAATCTTTTTGATGAGTTTGCGTTCCCGGTCACGGGTGCGCAGTTCCAGTGCGAACTCCTCTTCTTGTGTTGCCCTGTCGTTTGGATCAGGGAAATTGGAGGCTTCATCCTGCATATGGTGGACCGTACGGTCTACCTCTTCCATGAGTTCTCGCTTCCAGCTGAGCAGGATGGCACGAAAATGGTCTACTTGCTTCGGACTCATATACTCTTCACCCTTCTTCGGTTTGTAAGGTGTGAAGTTCCTGTCCGGAGCTAGGCGTTTCGTCCTTTTGGAAGTCTTTTTAACCGACGCTTTTTTAGCGGGCATCGTTTCCGCTCCTGCCTTATCGGCTAGCGTACCTGAAAAATTGAGCGGGCATGTATACCAGAAAGCCCCTGGTGACGCAACCAAGCCAGGCAATGCCCTGCTCGGGTGAATGTATAGTACCATCTGTCGACTGCTATCGCATAGGCAACCGGCTGACTCCTATCGTGTTTCTGCATATTGCTGGCTCTGGAAGTGTACGTCGCTGCGATACGCTGGTTGATACGGCACAATGAAAGTTCGTATCGCTAACCGTGTGCAAGGCATAGCGCCCTTTTATGTGATGGGGCTTTTGGCTAGAGCACACGAGCTCGAGGCCCAGGGGCGCTCGGTTATCCATATGGAAATTGGAGAACCGGATTTCATCACCCCCGAACCTATCATAGAAGCGGCGAGGCGTGCCTTGGCCGCAGGCTACACCCATTACACGCCGACCACCGGGCTACCGCATTTACGAGAGGCGATAGCCGGGTATTACAAGGACTGCTACGGTGTCCGGCTCTCCCCTGAAAGGGTGATTGTGACTCCGGGCGCATCGGGTGCTCTGCAGCTTGCGTTGAACGTTCTGATTAACCCTGGGGATGAAGTACTTGTTGCCGATCCGTCATACCCTTGTTACCGGCATCTTGTCCGCTTGATGGATGGGGTCTGTATCATGGTCCCGGTGGGCGCGCAGAGTGCTTATCAGTTCACTTCGCAAACTATTTCGCGACGTATGAGCAAGAATTGTGTCGCCGTAATAATCGCATCGCCGTCAAACCCGACCGGGACGCTTATGAATGCTGAATCGTTGGGCGAAATAGTGCGCATGGTCGAAGCCAATGGGGCACGTTGCATCGTTGATGAGATTTATCATGGTTTGGTGTATGAAGATAAAGCCACCACGGCACTGACCCTCTCATCTGAGTGCTTCGTTATAAATAGTTTTTCCAAGTATTTTGGAATGACGGGCTGGCGGCTTGGATGGCTCGTTGCTCCCGAGCCTTATATCTCGGAGGTCGATAAACTTGCTCAGAACATATTCCTCGCACCGCCAACCCCTGCACAACACGCGGCGCTTGCCGCATTTACTCCAGAAACTCAAGAGGAACTCGAAAGACGTCGCACAGCCTTTTGTATAAGGAGAGACTATTTGTTGCCCGAACTCCGAGGCCTGGGCTTCGAGATACCCATCACTCCTCAAGGCGCGTTCTATCTTTACGCTAATTGCGAGCGCATTGCACAGGATAGCTATGCTTTTGCAATAGACATCCTGGAGCGTGCAGGCGTCGCGATCACGCCCGGCGCAGATTTTGGGAGCCACGCTGCAAATGAGCATGTACGTTTTGCCTATACAACAGGCTTGGAAAAGCTAGAGGAGGGCGTTCAGCGCTTGCGCAACTATCTTAGCTGAATGGGGCGCCGTCCTTAATCAAATGGTGTGAGCTGAGAACAAAATCACATTACATCAAGCTGCGATCGCCCCAATCCTTAGCAAGTTCGTTCACGTATTGGACAATCACCCGGATAGCGCTCTAGCTGTCATTTCCAACGCTCGAGTCAAGTTGATCCACCCACAGGGCTGTGGCTGCGGCCACTGCGACCGGCATGGAAATAAAGTTAAGTACCGGGATCACGGTAATGAGTAGCACCGTGCCCCCAAAGCTCAAGGCGAGCATCCTTCGAGCAGCCAAAAGGCGGCGCTGTTTCCGGAAAGAAATCCTATGGTTTTCCATTGGGTAGCTTAAATATTCCAGTGCCAGGACCCAGGCGCTGAACAGGACCCAGATGAATGGGGCAGCGATATTAAGTCCCGGTATCAAAAAGAGAATAATCAGAGGCACTGCCCAGAGTACAAAATAGACAAGCTTATGCAATTCAGCAAGCAGACTCGACACAAGCTGTCGCGGCAGAGCCTTCCGCGCCCCCTGGTTGTTCTGTGTTCGGCCGGTTAGCTTGGTCTCTACTGCTTCTGCGAGAAGGCCGTTAAATGGGGCTCCGATTACATTGGCAATGACTACGAAAGATAAGAAAACGAAAACTAGCGCAAAGGCGGCGAAGAACGGCCACAGCAACCAGTCTAGCCAATGCAGCCAGTTAGGCAGTAGCCAATCGATTAAGTCACCGAAGAGATGTGCACCATAGATAATAATGGCGGCAAAGGTAAGGGTGTTAATGAAAAACGGAATGAGGACGTACGTGCGTACCCCAGGTTGTGTAATCAGACGAAGCCCTTTAAATACATAGCGCGGACCGTTGAGCATTTTTGTGAAGATCTACTGAGATATCAATAACTGGACTGGTGAATTCAATTGATAAGCGCAACACCATTTATTCTAAATTAAATTTAGGAGGTGGTGTGTATGGCACAATTGGGACGACCCGGACTCTCCGCTATGCAAAAGGCAGAGGTTTAGCAGAGATGAAAAGGTGGGGGGCCTTTGAGTGATATTGGCCGTGCGCTCCGTAAGCATGCCGGGTCAATTCATGGAATTTTATCAGCTAACGGCGGGATCGTTCCTGCGGCACGCCATCGTTCCGCACTCTGATGCAGCCCTTCCTTGCGGCACAATTCCGTATTGCCGTCTTCCTCGCGCAGTCCTTCCAGAACAATCCGGATCTTCTCTTCGGCAGAGTATTTTTTACGGGTCCGGCGGCGTATCTCTTTGACTAATTTCCCAGTACCATTGGACATGGTGAGACTCCTCTTGGCTGACGTTGTACTAACCAGAAGTCCACCTTAGAAATTAGCCGAATTTTGCCCCATATGCTTTGACGGGGCACATCATGGACAAGCAATTGCACTTAGAAATCTACGAGGTATTGCGTGCCAGTAAGGCCTTTCAGGATTTCGATGATAATGCGCTGCTTGATTTTGTAGTCAACGTGAAGTTGAACCTGCTGCCGGCTCTGGCAAGCCTGAACTCCCAGCAATGCGAAGCAACCGAGAGGCTTTCCGTTGTGTTCAAGGGCCGTTTAATTTTCGCCGTCAAACGCGTCAACGCTGCAGATGAGATTTTATACGAGTTGGGTCCGGGCGACGTGATTGGAGTAGTTGCTCCGATTGGCGGCTTTCGGAATGCCCCGCAACTGCAAGCCTCAGAGGAGACTACGATAATCGGAATTTCCTGGTCGACCATCGATCACCACCTAGAAAAATTCCCGGGAGCTAGAAAGACTTTGGAAGACGCAGTCTGGCGAAGCAGCCGGCGCGCGCAACTTGCAGTTCATCTGAATCAATTCTTCGGTGAAATCGATTCGACCGCGCTGACCGATTTTGAATCGATGATCGAATGGCAATCACTGAGCCCGGGATCCATGCTGTTTCGTCAGGGAGATGCGGCCGATGCCGTGTTTTTTGTCCTGAGTGGCCTGTTGCGAGTAACGATGGAAGAAAATGAGCAAATTGAACGAGTGATCAACGAAGTCAAGGCTGGGGAGACGATCGGCGAGATGGCTTTCCTGACCGAGGCACGCCGCTCGGCCACTGTCTATGCGGTAAGAGATACGGTGCTGGCGCGGTTATCGTATCCGAGCTTCGACAAGCTCATGGACAAATATCCGATCGCAATGAAGCATATTGCGCGTCTGGTCAGTAAGCGTCTACAGCGGCAAACGATTCGTGTCGATCACGGCTCTCCGATAGCCGCTATTATCGGTGTCGTATCGTCAAATCCCGATTGCCCCCTCAGTGATGTAACGCGCCATCTGGTCGAGGCACTGACCTCGCTCGGATCTACCCTGCATCTAGCCGCCGGCACGGTAGATAGAAAGTTCGGCAGGCACGCGATAGCGCAAGTATCCGAAGACGATCCGAGCAGCCTGCGACTGGCACAATGGCTGCACCAGCAGGAAGCTCATTATCAATTTGTTGTCTACGAGGCGGACCGGACCTGGTCGTCATGGACCCAGCGGGCTATCCGGCACGTTGATCAGGTGGTTATTTTCGCGACCGCGAACTCGGATCCCAGTCCAGGCGAAATCGAAGAGAAAATGGACGCGCTATGGACAGCCGGACGAGCTCCCCAACGCAGCCTCGTCCTGATCCATCCTGCCGGCACTAGCGAGCCTCACGGTACGTCTCAATGGCTGGAGCCACGTAATATTGGTAGGCATTTTCATGTGCGAGCACATTCTCCTGCTGATTATGCCCGGCTTGCGCGAGTCCTTGCAGATAGAGGTATCGCGTTGGTACTGGGCGGCGGGGGCGCACGAGGACTTGCGCATATCGGTTTGTTGCGGGCCATGGAGGAAACGGGCATACCCATCGATATCGTTGGAGGAACCAGCATGGGCGCGATCCTTGGCGGTGGGATCGCCATGCAGTTCGACTCGCAGAAGATTCTTGCGACATGCAAGCAACACTTTTCGACACTTTTCGATTACACGCTACCCATTGCTTCTCTGATCAAGGGGAGAAAGATACGTTCGGTACTGGAGTCGGTCTTCGGCGAGCGCCGGATTGAGGATCTATGGCTGCCATATTTCTGTGTGGCCACTAACCTGACGCAGGCAGATCAAGTCGTTCATCGTCGAGGTCCCGTAGTCGAGGCCGTTCGCTCGAGCATGTCCCTTCCTGGCATCCTGTTGCCCAGCTATCGCGACGGCGATCTCCTCGTCGATGGCAGCCTCGTTAATAATCTGCCGGTCGATGTCATGCGTTCTGTTTTCAGTGGAAGCACGGTGATAGCTGTGGACGTAGAACCAAAAACAGATCTGACCGTGAACGCCGAGTTTGCCACGGAGATTTCAGGGTGGGCACTGCTGATGAACCGGCTCAATCCTTTCAAGAAAACGGTTCAAATACCATCGATTCTCAATGTGCTTATTCGTTCGGCCACGCTGGCCAGCGTCTATGCGCGCAATAGATTGATGGAGCAGGCTCCCCCAGACCTTTATATGCGGCTTCCCGTGGAGGCTTGGGGGACGCTCGCGTTTGATGCTATCGATGACATCGTGGCCTGCGGATATGAAGCAGCTTTCCCAAGACTTCAGACGTGGTTGCCTAAATTGAACGGTTTGCCAACTTCGTCGGGAACCGCCTGAACAAAGCGCCCGGGCGGGATATAAAAGGCACCGATTATGGGCCTTAATCGATCGCAATACTGGCTGTGGACTCCAGAGGAACCGCAAAGGTGTCCGGTCGGTCCAACGGGGACATGCGGGATCTCTTCTGAGCAGACGTCACGGACGAGCGGTCACGGCCGCGCGCCCTGTGCAGTTTCTTGATGTTGCAGAGAATACAGGCCAGATACTTCCCATCGGTATCTGGGTCTTAGAGAGAGCCTGCCATGATCTTAATACGCTGTCCAAGGAACATCACAAATCATCCAGGTAGGCGCCATTGTTTGTCAGTGTTAATTTATCAGCCCGCCAACTTGCCAAGGCAGAGCATGTAGCATGGTTCGCGAAGATTCTTGACAGCGCGGGCATCGACCCAGCATGCATAAAATTGCAGTCACAGAGACTTTGTTGATTGACGAACTGGGGCATGCGCGGCAGATATTATCCACATCGCGGAATCAAGGATCCCTCCTGTCATTGGATGATTTTGGGACGGGTTACCGCAGTCTGACCCATTTACAGAAGTTTCCAGTTGATGACATTAAGATAGACAAAAGTTTCGTCAGAAGCGTGCTCTCGGATCACGGGAGCAGGTACATCGTTAAACCGTCTATAGTTCTCGCCGAGGCGATGGATTTGGAGGTTGTGGCTGAAGGCGTTGAGAGCAGGGAAGAGATTAGGGAACTTGTTGACATGCATTGTTGCTATTGCCAGGGATATTACTTCGCCAAACCTCTGCCTCCGGCAGAGGCAATAGAATATTTGAGACAGAATTGCTGATGTAGCTAAGCCGATCTTTAAGGATACTCCAGGTAAAATGGTTTTCCGTAAGCTGATACTGGCGCATCAATCAAGAGAGCTCCATGAGCAGCGCGTTGGCATCCTTCAGATCCGAGGTATCAAAGCCTTCGGAGAACCAATTGTAGACGGGAGCGAGTAACTTTCGCGCTTCGGCCGGCCGACCTTGCACATGCCAGAGGCGAGCCAAGCTTATGGCGGCTCGCAACTCGAGTGACTTTGCCTCTTGCCGCCCGGCAATCTTGAGGGCTCGGTGAAAGCATTTTGCCGCACGGTTGTCGTCTCGTGTGGCTTGTAGCAGCAATTCACCCTTAAGTCGGTAAAGCTCAGCTTCGTAGAACCGTTCGCCCGTCTTGGTGGCCATCCGTAGCGCCTCCGTGAGAGTTTCGAGCCCGTCTTGAGTCCGCCCCTGATTCGCCTGCGCCTCGGCCAACAAGGTGAGGAACAGAGTACGTCCCAGTTTTCCTTCAGCCGCCACCCATGCTTCCAAGCCGCGTTGCATTTCTGCGATTGCGTCTTCGCCGTGCCCCAGCGCGGCAAGCGTCCAGCCGTGCACAATGGTTCCGACCGCCAACCACTCCGGGATCCCCTGCTCTGCGGAAAATCGCACGGTCGCCTCTGCCTGTTCCCGGGCTGCATGAACCTCCCGGCGGTACAGATGGAACCTCGCAGCGAAGTAGTGTGCCGCAGCGAGGCTAAATGGGTGTGACAACTGTTTCGCTAATGCGAGGGCCTGTTGGCATTTTGGCAGCGCCTGGTCTGGATAACCGAGAAACCATTGGACCCAGGCTGCATACGACAGGCAATGAACTCCAGGATCCAATCCATAAACAAACGCGTGAGAACGGTGTCGCTCGATATGGTACGAGGCGATTCCCTGGTTCAGGTGCCAATGGGCAGAGGCTAATTGGCCTTGCCAAAACATGTTGAGCCCCATTGTCCTATGGCCTTCCAGGAGCAACGCGGGGTCCTTTTCTGTCTGCGCCGACGCAAATAATTGCTCGGCAAGATCCCGCGCAGCTCCCAGCTCCGCGCGTTCTAAATGGCAAATCCACAGTCCTTGCAGCGCTGGGTAGAGCTGTTGGTGATCTCCCAGTTGCTCACACAGATCTCGCGCCCGGCCATAAGTCTCTGCCACTTCCCTGACGGCCTCACCTTTTGTGGCCATCAAAATGGGGCCAAGGGCGGTTTGCAGCAGAAGTTCTTGCTGCTTGCGTTCTCGTGACTCGGGTTGGGAAGCGAGCAGTTCCATGCCCTTGCGCAAATGCGCGATTGCCTCCAAGTTGGCCCACCGCTCGGCAGCACGCTGGCTAGCACGCAGCCAGTAACCAACCGCGCTGTCCACAAGCCCCGCCGCCGTGCAATGGTGAGCGAGAATTTCCGGCTCGTTTTCGATGAGCTGAGGAAAACGCTCCTTCAAAACCCGCGCGATGCGGCTGTGCAGCTCCTGACGCTTGCTCTTCAGAAGCGACTCGTAGGCCGCATCCTGAATCAGGCCGTGCTTGAAGCTGTAGACTGCCTCGGGCGGCACGCCACGGCAGAAGACGAGCTCGGAATCGACGAGGTGGGCAAGCGCCTCGCGCAGTCGATGTTCGCCAAGCGGCGAGACCGCCACCAGCAGATCGTAAGAAAACTCGCGGCCTATCGCCGCGCCGATTTGTGCAGTCTCCCGCACTGATGACAGGTGGTCGAGGCGTGCAATCAGCGAATCCTGCAGGGTTGCCGGAATCGCGAGAGGCGGCAGCGGTCCGGTAAGCTCAAACCGGTCACCCTTGTCCTGGACCAAGCCGGATTCGATCACTGCCTTAGTCAGCTCCTCGACGAACAGCGGCACGCCATCGGTCTTGACCACAATCTTATCCATGACCTCAGACGGCAACGCCTTGCCCCCTGCCACCTCCTGCACCATCGTCACGCCTTGGCGGCGGCTAAGGCGGTTGAGGGGTAGCTGGGTTATCTGGCTGGGACCGTACCACATCGGTGTAAATTCGGGGCGAAAGCTGATCACCACGAGCATGCGCGCGTTCTCGATACTGTCGATCAAGTGGTCAAGGGTTTCCAGGCTAGTCGGGTCGATCCAGTGCACGTCCTCGAACAGTATCAGCACCGAAGTCTTGCGCGCGAGGCCGAGTAATTGCTCAACTATTGCACCGAAGGTCTTTTCCTTCTGGCGCAGAAGTGAAAGGTTGAGCGATGGATAGCGGCCTTTGGTTGGAATCGACAACATCGCTGCGAACAATGGCGCCACCTCAGCGACGTGATCGGTCGGCTGCGCTAGCAGGGTTTCCAGCTTGTCGAGCTTTTCATCGAGCGTGTCATCGCAGCCAAATCCAGCGGCGTGTTCGTAATATCTGATGAAGGGAAAGTAAGCGCTGTTGGTGTGGTTGGACGAGCACTGTAACCGAATTTGCAGGTGCGGCTCATCGGCAATGCGATCGCGCAGGTCATAGAACAATCGCGATTTGCCAATGCCGGCCTCGCCTGAGAGCAATACAACCTGGCCTTCGCCATCCTTGGCGAGTTGCCAGCGGTGGGTCAGCAGTGCGATCTCCTGCTCGCGCCCGACCAGCGGGGTGAGGCTGGCGCGGTGCGATGCCTCGAACCGGGTCTCGGCAGGTCGCTCGCCCTTCACCTGCCAAACCACAACCGGTTGCGAGATGCCTTTGACCTCGCGTGGACCTAAATTCTCGCAGTCGAACAACTCCTCGATGAGCCGGTAGGTAAGCGGTCCGATGACGAGCGTGTTCGGATCGGCGATCGCCTGCAGGCGGGCGGCGAGGTTGGGTGTTTCGCCGACCACTGCCATATCGCCGCGGGTATCGGCCCCGCCCATTTCGCCGACCACCACCGAGCCGGTGTGAATGCCGATCCTGACCGCAAGCTGAGCCAGTGCCCGGATCGCACACACCCGGTCGATGATCTCCAAGCCGGCGCGCACCGAGCGCAGCGCGTCATCTTCGTGGGCGGTGGGATAGCCAAAATAGACCATCAGCCCATCGCCGAGGGTCTGGGCGATGTGACCATCGTAGTATTCGATCGCCTGGGCGCAGGCGTCCTGATAGCTACGCATGACCCCGCGCAGATCCTCGGGATCGAGCTGCTCGGAGAGCGCAGTCGAGCCGACGAGGTCGCAAAACATCACGGTGAGCTGCCGGCGCTCGCCGTGTACTTCTGCAGGGCGCACCACAGCTTCTTGCGCCGGTTCTGACGAGCTGTCGAGTACGGCGCCGCAGCCGCCGCAATACTTCACGTTCGGTTCGTTGGTGAACCCGCATGCCGGACACGCGCGCGCCAGTGGCGCGCTACACGCGCCACAGAAGCGCCGGTTCTCGGCGTTCTGAGCTCCGCAGATCAAGCATTGCACGGGGAGTACACACCGTTTAGGGATAGGAAACTCGATCCGACCGCACTAATCAGTCTGCTCGTGTTTTGAGGAAGTTTCAATTCATGTTCGGGCCTCGCGGCGAAAATTGCAGGGTGCGAAGGGTACGATCAGGCCCGGCGTGTCGTGGTGACGCTTGCGGAGCCGGTGGAGGGCGTAGTGAGGGCGGGATCGGGCAGGTGTGGGACGAGTACGGTGGTGAACCGGGCGCTCAGGCGCTGTCCGGGACGGGATGAGAGGTCAACGAATGGGGTAGCCAATGCCCCGGGCGGGTCGCGGGCGGGTTTGTCCCGGGCTTTGGGGTTCGGGTTCCAGAGTCGCAAGTGTTTCAGGATAGGGCGGATGCTGACGGGGGCAGCGAGGACGGCAATGATACGCCTCGTGGCGCCGCCGGGTGGGCAGTCGAGGGGATCGAGTTCGTAGCGTCATCTTCTTGATTGGTGCCTGCCATCCAAACTGCGCCGGTCTATAACGTGGGACCGTGGCATGGAGATGGCACACCACAAAAAATTTACCGTTGCAACAGACGTGCAGGGTTACTTTTGCGATCCACAAAGCCCTTGGCAACGCGGGACGAATGAAAACACGAATCGGTTACTACGCCAGTATTTTCCAAAAGGCACTAACCCATCTGGTTACTCACAATCATACTTGAATGAAGTCGCCCTGCGTTTGAATCAACGTCCTCAGAAGACTTTGGGATTTCGCACACCTGCGAGTAAACTGCAAGTCAGTGTTGCAATGACCAATTGAACTCATAGTAACTATTTCTAAAAACAAAGGGCAAATGTGTGGCTAAGGTAAGGTGATAGGCTCCGGTTGGTTCCAGCCGGGGGCTCGATGCTCAGCTACAACCGTGGTATAGATCCCGCCGCGCACGTTGAACTTGGCGGTCAGTCGCATGTAACGGGGTTCGAGCGTCGATATCAAATCGTTTAAAATTATGTTGGTAACGGCCTCATGAAATGAGCCGAGATCCCGATAAGATGTCATATAAAGTTTTAGAGATTTCAGTTCGACACACAGCTTGTCCGGCACGTAATCGAGATGCAACGTTGCGAAGTCAGGCTGGCCGGTCCTTGGACAGAGGCACGTGAACTCTGGAATTTTGACATGGATTGTGTAATCGCGGTCCTGCTTGGGGTTTTCGAACGTCTCCAATATCCTAATTGACTCATCGGCCATATGCGCCACCATATTTGTATGCTCTAGTGGTTAACATACCATATCTATTGCACACGGCCATGCGGTACTCTTGTATGCAAGCGGAGTTATCCTGTATCTTTATGCCTCATGCGACTAAGCAAGATCAAGCTCGCAGGCTTTAAGTCCTTCGTTGACCCCATCTCCCTTTCTTTCCCTGATGATCTTACTGGCATCGTCGGCCCTAACGGCTGTGGGAAATCGAATATCATCGACGCAGTTCTTTGGGTCCTGGGTGAGAGCTCAGCCAAGCACCTTCGCGGAGATGCATTAGCTGACGTTATTTTTAACGGATCGGCTTCACGCCAGCCGGTGGGGCAGGCATCAGTAGAGCTTGTGTTTGATAATGCCGATGGATCCTTAGGTGGACAATACGCAAGTTACGATGAAATCTCGATTAAGCGGCAGATAAATCGAGAGAGTATCTCCGTTTACTACCTAAACGGCACCCGTTGCCGCCGGCGCGATATCACCAATATTTTCCTTGGAACTGGCCTTGGACCAAGAAGCTACGCGATTGTTGAGCAGGGCATGATTAGCCGATTGATCGAGGCAAAGCCGGAGGAACTTCGCTTCTTTATCGAGGAGGCCGCAGGCATCTCGAAATACAGAGAGCGCCGGCGTGAAACCGAAAATCGAATGCACAACACGAGGGACAATATAATAAGATTGAATGACATACGTGATGAACTTGATAAACAGCTTAGGCATCTGAAGCAGCAAGCGAGGGCCGCAAAACGGTATCAAGTCCGTAAGCAAGAGGAGCGAAAACTCAAGGCGGAGTTATTAGCGCTAAGGTGGCGTCTTCTGCAGCGACATGAAGCAAGCGAGGAGCAGGAGATCCAGAAACAAGAAGCCGCGATGGAGGGCCTTGTCGCGGCGTTACGTGCAGTTGAAGCAGACATCGAAAAGCACCGTGAAATGCTCGGTACCGCCATGGACTCGTTTAACGACGTACAGGCAAGCTTCTATCGCGTGGGCGCCGACATTTCACGCTTAGAACAAAGCATTCAACATGCCAAGGAGCGCGGTGCCTCTATGCAGCGAGACCTTTCTCAAGTCGAGCGTAATTTGGCCGAGGCGGGCGAACAGCACACAATTGACCAAGGGCAACTCGATACGCTTAGCGATCGGGTGGCTGAACTTGAACCGGTGCTTGAAAGGTTGCACCAAGAGGAAGAGGACACCTATGAGCAGTTTACCCAGGCTGAACAGCACGTGCATACCTGGCAAGCGGAATGGGATGAATTTAATCAGCGCGCCTCGGAGTCCCATCGGGACGAACAGGTTGAAGGTACGCGCCTTGCACATCTGGAAATGAGCTCGCAGGACGTAAGACATCGAATCGCCGCATTACAAGAAGAATACGATTCGATTGTTCTCGGCCCGATTGAGCAGGCAAGAAAGGCATTGACGTCCGAGATCAGCAAGATAAAAGCCCTGCAGAGTCGACTCACGGCTAAGCTCGAGACCAAACACGCAGAACTCAAAGCGGCCAGGGAGCACAGCGATGCCTTGGCGATCCAACTTGATGAGGCACGCTCGCACCAGCAGGCTTTGAATGGCAAGCTCTTGTCGCTCGAGGTCTTGCAGCAATCTGCGCTCGGTGAGCAACCGGGTATCGTTGTCGAGTGGTTAAACCAGACGGGCCTGTCGGATGCACCACGACTGGCGGGGCAAATCTCGGTTGAGAGCGGCTGGGAGCGGGCAGTGGAGACAGTTCTTGGCTTTCATTTGCAGGACATTTGTGTGCATGAGTTGGGTCAGGTAGTACACAATCTCAACGATCTTGCGGAAGGTTCCCTCGGCCTATTCGACCCACATGCAAGCGAGGCTGCCAGCTATGCAGAGCAGCTGGACGCACCGAGATTGCGCGACCACGTCAAGGCGCCATGGGCAATGGGTGAGCTGTTATCGGGCATCTACGCTGTGCAGCATTTAGATGCCGCGCTGGCACTTCAGCCACGCCTGCGCAACGCGGAATCGGTGATCACAAAGGACGGGATCTGGCTTGGCAAGAGCTGGGTAAGGCTGGCACGTGCTCAAGATGAGCGAGCAGGGACGCTGAGCCGAGACCATAAGATTAAGCGCATTAAGTCCGAGCTGGCTTCCCTCGATCGAGAGGTAACGGGGCTGGCGGCGAGTTTGGAGAAAAGCCGAAGCGACCATCGGCGTCTCGAACAAGAGCGTGATGCAGTTCAAGCAGAGCTACAGGCTCGTCAGGAGGGCTTTACAAATTTGCGTTCAGAGCTTGCGGCAAAGGAGGAGCAATATGCGCAGGCCCGTACGAGGATCCACCGCATCGACGATGAGCTGGGGGGCCTTAAAGCTCAAGAGAGGGCCGACCATTCCGAGTTAGATGCCGTGCAGGCTCGACTTGACGCGGCGCAGACCGATGTGGAGTCTCTCAAGGACGAGCGCGTACGGTTGACTCGTTTAAAAGACCAACATTATGACGCATTACATCAGGCTCGTGCCCGCTGGCAGGCAACGCGCGACAAGAGCCATGAGATTGCATTGCAGCTCGAGTCCACCCGCTCACAACGTTCCTCGCTAGAGCTTGCGCTAAACCGCCATGGGGCACTTATCGCCCAGCTTACTGCAAGGCGTGATGACTTACTGATAGCGCTTGGCCAAAGCGATCCTCCCCTTCACGAATTGCACCAGCAGCTTGACCGCACACTGAACGAGAAGGTACGAGTAGAAAACGAGTTAAGTGGGGCCCGCACGCGGGTCGAATCTCTTGAAGCTGACATTCGTGAACTCGAGCAGCGACGAGTCGCTTGTGAGCAGGAGATTCAGGAGTTTCGCGGCCAACTGGATCAAGTTCGGTTGGCAAGACAAACGACCCGCGGTCGCATGCAAACGCTACGGGAGCAATTTGACAGTTCGGGGTTCCAGTTTGAGGATGTGTTGTCTGCTCTGCCGGAGGAGATCGACGAAGCTGCGTTGCAAGAAGAGCTCAACACGGTCAATCGTAAGATCGATCGATTAGGTGCTATCAATCTTGCCGCAATAGATGAATTCTCGCAGTTATCTGAGCGCAAGACCTATCTAGATCGACAGCATAATGATTTGCATGAGGCGCTTTCAACCCTCGAAAGTGCTATTCGAAAGATCGATCGTGAAACGCGGACTCGATTTAAGGAGACATATGACAAGTTAAATACGAACTTGCAGTCGACGTTTCCACGCCTTTTTGGTGGAGGGCACGCCTATCTGGAACTTACAGGCGATGACTTATTGGAGACCGGTGTGACGGTGATGGCCAGACCTCCAGGTAAGCGCAATACGACTATCCATTTGCTATCAGGAGGGGAAAAAGCGTTGACGGCAGTGGCTCTGGTGTTCGCCATCTTTGAGCTCAACCCAGCGCCTTTATGTATTCTCGACGAGGTCGACGCACCCCTTGATGACACCAACGTGGGCCGTTACTGTGATTTGGTTAAGTCCATGTCGGACCGAGTGCAATTTGTTTTAGTAACCCATAATAAGATCACGATGGAAATTGTCGAGCAGTTGATCGGCGTGACGATGCAGGAAGCGGGCGTCTCCAGGCTCGTAGCCGTCGATATGGAACAGGCAGTGGGGCTAGCAACCGCAACGGCCTGAACATGACTGACCTGCGGTTACTACTGCTCGGCATCGGTTTGCTCATCATTGCAGGCATCTATCTTTGGGAAAACGCGAAGTTACACCGGAAAAAATACCGCGGCGAGCCAAAGATCAAACAGGAGGACGATCTGACCGACTTGGTCATTGCCCCGCGACCCAACGTTGAGATCCACGATACGGACGTGCTGTCTGCCCCGGGTCGCCCGCTGTCGGCATCAAAAATGGATTCTTTCGCCCACGCGACATCGAGCGACGCGATCATAATGGCAGCTGACATTGATGATGACGACGATGACTCTGTATTACACGACTCGACATATATCGCTGCACAGGGTAACGAGGACAAGGCACTTGCCGCGGCGAAACTAGACAGTGCAGATAAACACATCGTCTTGCTGTATATCACAGCACCGCATGATGAAACCTACTCAGGAAGTGAAATCGTAAAGGCCGCAGAGGCGGTAGGGATGAAGTATGGTCATATGGGGATCTTTCACTACTATGGCGCCAAGGCCAAGTCATCCGAACTGCCGCTATTTAGCTTAGCGAATATGTTTGAGCCAGGTAAATTTGACCTAGCTCACATACAGGACCTCGTCACACAGGGCCTCGTACTATTTATGTGCTTGCCTACCCCGATCTCTGGACCGGATGCATTTGCGCTGATGTCAGACACCGCAACGCGTCTCGTGGAGATCCTTGGCGGGGATGTGCGTGGGGCGGATCATGATCTGATTGATGAGGCTCACATCGACGAGATTCACGCCAGAATTGTCGCTGTTGATAAGGGGCAGCAAAGTCCCATCGTAAGTGGGCGCAAGTAGGCCACCGAGTTGTTATTCGACCGCCATGGGAGCCCGCTAGCTAACTCTCAGATTTTCTAAATCGTGGACTGCCCGTGCCCGGGGGCAACGTTCTCTGCTTAATTGATCATGGCGAGTAAGCACGTGATAAGGCGCGCAGCGGCGCTGCGCGAGCAGATTAATGAACATAATTACCGTTACTACGTGCTGAATGAACCCACCATCCCGGACGCGGAATTCGACCGACTGCTTCGGGAATTAGAGGGCCTCGAAAGGCGATATCCGGAGTCAATCACTCCCGATTCGCCCACGCAACGAGTCGGCGCACAACCGCTGGAAGCATTTAGCGAAGTTGTCCATGAGATACCCATGCTCTCCCTTGGTAATGCTTTTGACGAGGGCGAGGTGCGAGCTTTCGATCGGCGTTTGCGTGAACGACTGCGGGTGGACGTTCTAGAGTACGTGTGTGAGATCAAACTTGATGGACTGGCAATCAGCCTCATGTATGAAGGTGGCAAGTTGAAACGCGCGGCGACGCGGGGTGACGGGACAGTCGGAGAAGATGTCACGCAGAATGTGCGCACGATCAAATCCATCCCTTTAAGTCTGCGTGCACAGCGGTTTCCGCGAGTTCTCGAGGTCCGAGGCGAAGTCTTTATGACCCATGAAGGTTTCGTGGCCCTGAACAAGATGCAGTCGGCCCACGGTCAGAAGATATTTGCGAACCCTCGCAATGCCGCTGCCGGTAGTCTGCGCCAGCTGGATCCTCGCATTACAGCAAGTCGGCCTCTCGATATGTTTTGCTACGGCATCGGAAAGGTTGAGGGGGTCCTTTCCGATCGTCACAGTGACATCCTTGCCCGTCTTAGGGAGTGCGGGCTTAAAGTTTCACCGGAGACTGTTGTCGTCAATGGTGTCCATGAGTGCCTCGACTACTACCACCACATCGTCGCGATCCGGCATCGCTTGGCCTACGCGATTGATGGTGTCGTGTATAAAGTGAATGCGATGCAGCAACAACAAACCGTCGGTTATATTGCCCGGGCGCCGCGCTGGGCAATCGCCCACAAGTTTCCTCCCGAGGAAGAGTTGACCAAAGTCTTGGCAATCGAAGTGCAAGTTGGTCGCACGGGTGCCCTGACCCCGGTTGCCAGGCTGAAACCAGTCTTAGTAGGCGGTGTGACAGTTACCAACGCCACCTTGCACAACGAGGA
Source organism: Gammaproteobacteria bacterium (assembly GCA_022614965.1). Taxonomy (GTDB): domain Bacteria; phylum Pseudomonadota; class Gammaproteobacteria; order JAKEHO01; family JAKEHO01; genus JAKEHO01. Next base: position 45,827 of record JAKEHO010000008.1, on the reverse strand, counting down.
CGAGATTAAGCGCAAAGACGTTAGGGTTGGGGATACCGTGATCGTGCGCAGGGCGGGCGATGTGATTCCAGAGGTTGTACAGGTTGTTAAGGAGCGCCGCCCAAAAACCGCACGGTCATTTTCGATGCCCAGACGTTGCCCGATATGCAACTCGGAGGTCGTGCGAGCACAAGGCGAAGCGATTGCGCGCTGTAGCGGCGGTCTTTATTGCCCCGCGCAGCGAATGCAAGTGATCCTGCACTTCGCTTCCCGCCGCGCTATGAACATCGAGGGATTAGGCGACAAACTCGTTAGCCAACTCGTTCGGAAAGGTTACGTCAAAACCGTCGCGGATCTTTACAGCTTGCGGGTTGACCAATTGGCAGCCCTCCCGCGCATGGGGGAAAGATCTGCCACCAAGCTCGACCGAGCACTGAAAAACAGCAAGTTAACAACGTTGGCCCGGTTTCTCTATGCACTGGGTATTCGTGACATCGGTGAAGCCACCGCCGAGTTGTTGGCGGCTCATTTCGGCTCCCTTAAAGCCCTTGAGCAAGCAGACGTAGAAGAACTTCAGAAGGTCCCTGATGTTGGGCCGGTCGTTGCCAGCAACGTGGCCGCTTTTTTCCGCCAAGGGCATAACCGCCGCGTGATCAAGCGTTTACTGGATGCGAACCTGTGCTGGAAAACCCGCCCTCCGATGGCGCCAGGTCACAGACCACTCAGCGGCCAGATGTTCGTAATAACGGGCACATTGGCCTCGATGACCCGAGAAGAAGCCAAGCAACGTCTACAGGCGCTCGGTGCCAAGGTCACCGCGAGCGTATCAAAAAACACTCGCTTCGTGGTGGTGGGTACCGATCCCGGCAGTAAGCTGGAGAGGGCCGAGCAGCTAGGGATCCGTTTACTGGATGAGCGAGCGCTGCTGGATCTTCTGGAAGGTACTTGAACCTTTCCTTAACGAGGGTCCGTAGGAAGGCCCGAAAACTCGTTCCTGTCGCTGCTGGCGATGACGCAAGTGTCTTCGCAAGAGGCCCTAATCATCTCCCTCGACCGATCCTCTTGCCTGTGATCGCGCCGTTGCCGTATGCGTAAAACGCCGTCGTAACATCTGCTTGGAGGATACGGCCAGTCTATGCTACGCCGCCGCGTGGTCCTGCTGCGATGGTCCTAGGCATAAAACAGTGTCCCGCGGCGGTCGGGCCGTGTCGGGTTCCGGATAATCTCGCGTGTAGTGAAGGCCGCGACTTTCTTTGCGTTGGAGTGCCGAACGTATGATCAATTCGGCGACCTCCACGAGGTTGCGCAGCTCAATTAAGTCGTTGCTAACCCGAAAATTGCCATAGTATTCCGCGATTTCCGCTCGCAGCAGGTCGACACGGTGCTTGGCTCGCTGCAGTCGTTTGGTGGTGCGTTCAATGCCAACGTAATCCCACATGAAACGCCTGAGCTCATCCCAATTATGCGACACCACCACCTCTTCGTCGGAGTCCGTTACCCGGCTTTCATCCCAAACGGGCAATTCGCCCGGCTCCGGCGCACCCTCCAGTGCCCGGCAGATGTCTTGGTACGCGGAGTGCGCAAAAACCACACACTCCAGAAGGGAGTTACTGGCGATCCGATTGGCGCCGTGTAGGCCCGTACAGGCCGCTTCGCCAATGGCATACAACCCTGGGACATCGGTTCGTCCATAGCGATCGGTGACGACGCCGCCACAAATGTAATGGGCAGCCGGAACGACGGGGATGGGTTCTTTGGTCAAATCAAATCCGAATCTGAGGCAACGAGCGTAGACCGTCGGGAAATGGGACGCAATGAACTCCGCAGGCTTGTGGCTAATGTCTAGATACACGCTGTCGCTACCGAGGCGCTTCATTTCGTGATCGATGGCGCGCGCGACGATATCCCGTGGGGCAAGTTCAGCACGGGGGTCAAAGCGGTGCATAAACGGCTGCCCGTCGGGCAATAACAGCTTCCCGCCTTCGCCCCGAACGGCCTCAGTGATCAAGAACGATTTTGCTTCCGGATGATAGAGGAGTGTGGGGTGGAACTGGATAAACTCCATGTTGGCAATTCGGCACCCGACGCGCCAGGCCATGGCAATACCATCCCCTGTAGATACATCGGGGTTGCTGGTATAGAGGTAGACTTTGCCGGCGCCCCCCGTAGCCAGTACGACAAATCGCGCGCGAAACGCCACGACCCGGTCGTTTTCCGGGTCATATACATAGGCGCCAAGACACCGGTTAGTCGCAAGACCGAGCCTTGGCCCGGTCACGAGATCGATGGCGACGTGATGTTCGAATAGGTCAATGCGGTGATGCGCACGTGCTTTACTTTCAAGCGTCCGTTCGATCGCGGAGCCCGTCGCGTCGGCCGCGTGTACAATGCGCCTGTGACTATGCCCACCTTCCCGGTGCAGGTGGTAGTCCATGCGGCCATCCGATCTACGCACCTTGGTAAAGTCGACCCCTAAATCAAACAGCCATTGAATGCTCTCCCGGCCGTGATTCACCACAAATTCAACAATCTCCGGTTTACAAAGGCCCGCACCCGCGTCCAGCGTATCTTGGACGTGGGACCCAATGGAGTCGCAGGCGTCAAGCACTGCAGATACGCCCCCCTGCGCGTACAGTGTCGCCCCCTCCTGGAGTGGTCCCTTTGAGAGGACGGCGATGCGAACGTGTTCCGCAAGCTGTAAGGCAAGACTCAAGCCGGACGCGCCGCTGCCTATGACGAGGACATCATACTGGTGTTGGTGAGCCATTGAGCCGACCCTGATATAATCGATGCTTAGCGTAACTCACTGATTACGGCGAATTCTTGCGAACTTTATTAAGCAAATAAGGTCTATGGTTATTGCTGCAGGGAGATGCCGTGATAATAGCATAAGAGGGATGCCCGAATGGGCGAGAATAGCGCGGATCAGCAGCTGATCCGGCGAGTACAGCGAGGCGATAAAAAGGCATTTGACCTATTGGTACTGAAGTATCAGCACCGGATAATCAATCTGGTATCACGTTTTGTTCGGGAGCCTAATGACGCCTTGGACGTGGCACAAGACACCTTTTTGAAGGCGTACCGCGCATTGCCAAGCTTCCGCGGCGACAGTGCTTTTTATACTTGGTTATATCGGATTGCGATCAATACGGCAAAAAATCATTTAGTGGTCCAGTCGAGAAGGCCTGTTGAGCGGGAACAGGACCATGCTGAAAATGAACAAATTGCCTTAGAGTCTGCTCTAAGTGATATCGCGACGCCGGAGCATATGCTGCTAAAGGACGAGATTCAGGCGACTGTGCTCAAAGCAATCGAAGAGTTGCCCGAAGACCTTTCTACAGCCATTACCCTGCGCGAAGTAGAAGGGCTAAGTTACGAGGAGATCGCCGCAGTGATGGCATGTCCACTCGGTACAGTTCGATCACGAATCTTTCGCGCGCGGGAAGCCATCGACAGACGTTTGAAACCCCTACTTGACTAGCCATGAAAGAAGACCATGAACGAAGAAGCTCGTAAGCAATTGTCACTATTGATGGATGGCGAGCTGTCAGATTCCGATAGTGAAGGTGTGATTCGCGCTTTACTCGGAGATAGTGCTCTGATAGCCACATGGGAATGCTACCACCTGATCAGCTGCGCCTTGCGATCCAGCCCTCCTAGAGTACATGCGCGCACGCTCGTGGACAGGGTGAATGCCGCCCTGTCAAAGGAACCGACGGTGCTGGCCCCGCGTCGGCAGCTTAATCGGTATGTGAAACTGGCTGCAGGCTTCGCGATTGCCGCCTCGGTGGCAGCTGTGGCGGTCTTGTTCGTGCAGCAACATTCCTTAAACATTGGCTTGGGCGGCGGCGAGCAGGTCGCCCAAATTCAATCAGTCACCGAAAGCCTCCGGCCTAGGGGTCCCGAAGGAACTCATCCTAGCCCCGTGGTCACAGCCAGCACTGACACGCCCCAGCCACTCCTTCCACATCGCCCGGTGGTGACGGTGAGCAGTGACGGCCCGCAGACCGTGGCTCACCAGCAGGTAACCGGTATGCTACCGGTGGAACCGCAGTCGGTCGTCAAACCTCAATTGGCCTCAGGACAATCAACTCTCGAATCACGCTTCAGCGGTTATCTCATAAATCACAATGAGTACGGGGCAAACATCGGTATGCAAGGCATGCTTCCTTATGTGAGAATTGTCACGTATGAACCAAACGAATGACGGCAGCGAACGCCATTTCAGTCCATCTTTCAATAGGCTGCTTCTGTTCGTACTGATCCTCCCCAGCATCACTCAGGCAATCGATACCTCAGCAACTGCTCGGACCATCCTTAACAAGATGTCCCAGGCCACGCATGCCTTGAATTATGACGGGATCTTTGTCTACCGTCGCGGCGGTGACATGGACGCCATGCGCATCATCCATAAATCGAACGATGGCAAAGAATATGCTCGACTTGTGTCATTGAACGGCATCGCGCGTGAGGTGATCCGTGATAGCGATTCAGTGACATGTATCTTCCCGGATGACAAGGCGGTGACAGTTCAGAAGAGTCAGCCGCCTAAGTTCCTCCCCGCAAATCTTCCAGAGCCGATTGAAGCGATTGCGGAGTTCTATACCTTTTCGTTAGCGGGAACGGATCGAATCGCAGGCCGACCCACATGGATTATCAGCATCGATCCAAAAGACCAGTACCGTTATGGCTACCGGTTATGGATCGACCGTGATACCAATCTATTGTTGAAATCGGAGCTGCTTGCCAGTAATGGAGATGCATTGGAGCAGATCCTATTTACACAGATCACACTCCCAGAGGACATCCCGGAGTCCTTGTTGGAGCCAGCGATTTCAGGGGCCGGCTACAAATGGTACACCCATGGCGCTGAGGTTGTCCCCGCAAGGGCTGGTAATGGGCGATGGACCGTAACCTGGTTACCCAATGGTTTTGCGATGAGCGATCATGCGTTACAGCCGATGCCGGTCAGCCAGGTGCCTGTTGATCACATGGTGTTTTCTGACGGGCTTGCGATAATCTCGGTTTTTGTTGAAGAGCCTGAAGAAGCGCGCGACACATTGGAAGGGCACTCGCAAATGGGCGCGCTTAATGCCTTTGGCACCCTGGTGCAGGGGCATCAGGTGACCGCGGTCGGCGAAGTCCCAGAGCTGACCGTGCAGAAGGTCGCAACGTCCGTCGTCCAGCGTAATTAGCAACTTCATGATCAGGCAGCGCGCCCGCATTGTTGCCGAGGAAGGCGCCTTCGCCTGGGTTGAGCCTTGTCAACCTGATTGTTTGGTGTGCGGTAGGGGCAGAGTATGTCAAATGGCCACGTTCAGCGCATTACTTTTTGGAGGGAAACCCCGAATTAAGGCCTATAATGGCCCGGGCGCCGAAGTGGGCGAGCAAGTTTTAATCGGGGTTGATGAGGGCCCGGTTTTGAGCGCGTCGTTCGCGGTTTACCTCGTGCCCATACTTTCAATGCTCGCCGGCGCCATGCTTGGGCACTTCCTCATCGGCCTATTTGATTTAGATGGGCTGGAGGCCGTTCCTGTGTTATTTAGCGGGTGTGGCTTGGTCGGCGGTTATCTATGGTTAAGACGATTTGCCATGCGGCGCATCAAAAACCAATCGAGCGAGGTATTGGTGCTCTCTTGTGCTCGCAAATAAGGCTGTTTCTGGAATGCATTTAGATCATTCGATACTAAGCCGTACGTTAGTGCTGGCGGTTACCCTAAGTGGGATATTGCTGTATTTCCCCGCGACCACAGCGGGGGACTTACCTGATTTTACTCCGCTTGTGGAAAAGAATAGCGCTGCCGTCGTCAATATCAGTACGACCTTAAAAAAGGAGCCCGGCCAATCGTCACCGCGTAGCTTCAACCTGCCTGATATCCCGGAGGACAGCCCGCTAAACGAATTTTTTCGTCGATTCTTTGAAGAAATACCAGGAGGGCCAGAAGAATTCGAACCCAGATCGTCTCTCGGTTCGGGGTTTATCATCTCTCAGGACGGCTATGTCATTACGAATTATCATGTTGTTAAAGATGCTGACGAGATTATCGTGCGCATGAGTGACAGGAGAGAATTTGTCGCGAAAGTTATTGGTACGGACGAGCGCAGTGATATCGCGGTCTTGAAGGTTGAGGGTAATAACCTACCTGCAGTCCAGGTTGGGACATCGGCAGGCCTTAAAGTCGGGGAGTGGGTACTGGCTATCGGATCACCTTTCAATTTTGATCATTCTGTTACTGCGGGCATTGTCAGTGCGATAGGACGCAATTTGCGCAATGAAAATTACGTACCGTTTATCCAAACGGATGTAGCAATTAATCCAGGAAATTCGGGGGGACCGCTTTTTAATCTTGACGGCCAGGTTGTTGGTGTGAATTCCCAAATTTACAGCCGCACAGGTGGATTTATGGGTCTATCGTTTGCGGTGCCGATCGACGTCGTCATGAACGTCTATCAACAACTTAAAGACCAAGGGCACGTCACGAGAGGTTGGATAGGGGTCCTAATACAAGAGGTTAATCGGGAACTTGCAGAATCCTTTGGCATGGACAAGCCGTACGGTGCCCTTGTCGCGAAAGTATTACCCGACGGTCCGGCGGACAAGGCAGGCATCCAGGCAGGAGATATCATCATTGCCTATGCTGGGGATCCAATTGACTTTTCGTTCGACCTTCCACCGCTCGTAGGCAGTAGCCGTGTTGGTGATAAGGTGCCCGTAAAGATTATTCGAAATGGTAAATTACAACTGATCAATGTAGAAATCGCTGAACTGCCCGCGGACGAGGAGCTGAAGTTGGCATCGACAGGTAAGCCCGGAAGTGTTGCGAACAATCGACTTAATGTGGTCGTACGAGATCTCACTGATAAACAGCGCGAGCAACTAGAGATCGAAGAAGATGGCGTCATCGTAGACAAGGTCGAGGATGGTCCAGCGCAAGAAGCGGGGATACGCCAAGGCGATATCATCCTCCTACTCAATAACGTCAAAGTTAAGAATGCTGATCACTTTAAAACGCTTGTCGAAGGTTTACCAGCGGGTAAATCTGTGCCCGTGTTAATTCAGCGGCGCGGTGGTCCTAACTTTTTGGCTATGAAACTGCCAGATTAGCACTGATCACCCTAGGTGCAGGACGAAGTGACGCCTACCTGCCCAGCGTCACGCATTTAACCTAATTTTAGGATCCGGTTAACATCCGTAGCGGCATCATCAGCCGGCCAGAACAGCCACTGCTCAGACTTAGCGGCACCACAAGGAAAAGCTAAAATATAAGCCCCCGCGCTATCACCGGTGTAACAATGTATCATTGGTAGGTCCGCGGGGAGCCCGCCGAAAGGTGCACTTCCTGGCAAATCTCTAAGGATCGCTCCGCTGTCACAAGGGATTGATTCGTCGAACATTTAATGAAACACATTCGAAACTTTTCCATTATTGCGCATATCAATCACGGAAAATCTACGTTAGCTGACCGATTTATACAGATTTGCGGCGGCTTGAGTGAACGTGAGATGTCAGAGCAGGTGCTTGACTCAATGGAGTTGGAGCGCGAACGGGGGATCACGATCAAAGCTCAGAATGTGACATTGCAGTTTCTCGCGAATGACGGCTGTATGTACCAACTAAACCTAATTGACACGCCCGGACACGTCGATTTCAGCTACGAGGTTTCGCGGTCTCTGGCTGCTTGCGAAGGGGCTCTGCTTGTGGTGGATGCGGTTCAAGGTGTCCAAGCTCAGAGCGTTGCGAACTGTAACACGGCAATCGAACAGGGACTCGAGATCATACCAGTGCTTAACAAAATTGATCTCCCTGCCGCCGCACCGGAAAGGGTGATTCAAGAAATCGAGGAAATTATCGGCATCGACGCCCATGATGCCATCCGGGTAAGTGCAAAATCGGGGAAAGGAGTGCGGGAGCTTTTAGAGATTTTGGTGCGACGCGTGCCGCCACCAAGAGGCCACCCAGATGCACCACTGAAGGCACTTATCATTGATTCGTGGTTTGACAACTATCTTGGCGTGATCTCGCTCGTGCGGGTTGTCGACGGCGCAATGTCTGTGGGACAAAAAATCTGCGTAATGTCAACAGGAAGAACGTTTCAAGTGGATCAAGTCGGTATCTTTACGCCAAAACGCGCGCGTCGTGAACGCCTTGAAGCAGGCGAGGTCGGTTATGTCATTGCGGGTGTTAAGGATATTAACGGCGCGCCTGTCGGTGACACATTGACTGACCTAGGCCCCACGAATGGACAACCTTTACCTGGGTTTCGAATCATCAAACCTCGCGTCTTCGCAGGATTGTTTCCAGTGGATTCCAACGACTATGAAGACCTGCGTGAGGCTCTCGCTAAATTGCGCCTTAACGATTCTGCCCTGCATTACGAAATGGAAACATCTGAAGCCCTCGGGTTCGGCTTCCGATGTGGATTTCTAGGAATGCTGCATATGGAGATCGTTCAAGAACGCCTTGAGCGCGAGTATGGATCAAATCTGATCACGACCGCACCCACAGTGGTATATGAGGTTTTAACCACTGGGGGGAAGGAATACCTGATAGATAATCCAGCGCAGCTACCGCCCCCAAATCAGATCACGGCAATTCGCGAGCCTATTATTCGAGCCGATATCCTTGTTCCGCAGCAATATTTGGGAAATGTTATCTCACTCTGTATCGAAAAACGCGGTGTTCAAAAGAAGCTACAATACCTTGGTAACCAAATATCTCTCAGTTTTGAGTTGCCGATGGGTGAAGTGGTACTAGATTTTTTCGATCGCCTGAAATCGGTAAGCCGGGGGTATGCTTCATTCGACTACTCTTTTCTGCGCTTCCAGCAGGCAGATATGGTAAAAATTGATATTCTTATCAATGGCGAAAAAGTCGATGCCTTATCATTGATTATCCACCGGGATCAGAGCAATTCACGGGGTCGGGAGTTGACGGAAAGGATAAAAGAAGTCATTCCGAGGCAGATGTTTGACGTAGCCATTCAAGCAGCAATTGGATCACAAATTTTGGCGAGGGAAACAGTCAAAGCGCTACGCAAGAATGTGACAGCCAAATGCTATGGTGGCGACGTTACACGTAAGCGAAAATTGCTGGAGAAGCAAAAAGCAGGGAAGAAGCGGATGAAACAATTTGGTTCGGTAGAAATCCCCCAGGAGGCCTTCATGGTAGTTCTTCAGATTGGAAGGAAAAAATGAGTTTCGATTTTGCAACAGTCATGGTGCTACTCGTCTTAGTTAGCGGTTTAATCTGGGCGTTTGATTCCCTGGTTCTAGCACCAAAACGCAGGCAGGCTTTGACGGTTCTTGGCGATGCAGTGGATGTCGAGGTATCCGACCAAGTGGGCCGGCGGCCGGTCCTCGTTGAATATGCCCGCTCTTTCTTTCCAATCTTCGTTATTGTTTTGTTCTTACGATCCTTTGTCGTCGAACCTTTTCGCATCCCTTCGGGTTCCATGATGCCAACACTGTTAATAGGCGACTTTATTCTGGTAAACAAATTTGACTATGGTATCCGCCTGCCGGTGCTCAATACCAGGGTTATCGACATAGGAGAACCTGCACGAGGGGATATTGTAGTATTTCGCTATCCCGAAGATCCTTCCATTCCTTTCATTAAACGCGTCGTAGGCTTGCCAGGTGATCAGATTGCCTATTACGATAAGACGCTCTATGTCAATGGCAAACCGGAGAAGCAGACTGTTTTAGGTACATATACCGGCGTCGGAGCAGGGTCAATAATGACCGGCGCATCTTTGCGAGAAGAAAATCTTGTCGGAGTTGAGCACAATATCCTCGTAGCCCCGGACCATCGATCCCTTGATATTCCGCCACTGGTTGTTGCTGAAGGGCACTATTTTGTGATGGGCGATAATCGTGATAATAGTAAAGACAGTCGCTATTGGGGTACAGTACCGGAGCAAAATTTGATTGGGAAAGCGTTCCTGACCTGGATGCATTGGGATAGCAAGAGCGGTGGTGTGAACTGGGACCGGATTGGAATGGCAGTACACTAAACTTATAGAAGTCAAACGGATACATTCGATGAAACTGGCCAAAAAACAAGAAGGCGTTACGGCATTGGGCTGGCTTATTATCTTGGGTTTAATCGCTTTTTTTAGCCTTGTTACCCTAAAAGTATTTCCACTCTATTATGAAAGTCTCCGGGTGACAGCTGGCATGCGCGCCGTCGCAGAAAGACCCGATATCGCGACACTCACAACGAAGGAAATTGAAAACTACCTAACACGAAATCTCGAAGTCAGTGACGTCAAACAGTTTAATGAACGCAACATTAGAAACTATCTAACGATCACAACGATAAAAGATACTAAGCGGCGTAAAATGACGATGAAGTATGAGTCTAGAAATGACTTATTTTGGAACCTCGCCATTGTTTTAAAGTTCGATAAGACTATTGATTTGCCGTCCAATTGAGCGCATCAATTGCACGTCTGTGTGAATCGCTTGGTCATGATTTTCAAGACAGGGGACTACTCCGCGAAGCGTTGACTCACCGTAGTGCGGGGAATAAAAATAATGAGAGATTGGAGTATCTGGGCGATGCGCTGCTTGGCTTTATTATCGCTGATGCCCTCTATCAGCGCTTTCCGAACGCTACCGAAGGCGAGCTAACGCGCCTGCGTGCCACGTTGGTAAGACGCGATACTTTGGCTTCCCTCGCGCGGGAGCTCGATATAGGAAGCTATCTAAAATTGGGCGGTGGTGAACTAAAAAGCGGTGGTTGGCGACGCGACTCAATCCTTTCGAACGCGTTAGAAGCTATGATTGGCGCAATTTATTTGGATGCGGGTATAGTCGTCTGCCGTGAGAGAGTGTGCAGACTATTTGAAGCCTCCTTGGCATCAACGTCCCTAGAGCGCGTTGCCAAAGATCCCAAAACGGAATTGCAGGAATATCTACAAGCCCGGCAGTTGCCCTTGCCCTCCTACAAGGTCATTACTGTTGAAGGCCAAGCTCACGAGAAGATATTCACTATACAGTGTGAAGTCGCCGGCCTCAACGAATCCATTTTAGCCCACGGGCCCAGCAAGCAACGCGCTGAACAGTCAGCTGCTCGTAAGGTTCTGGCGCAGCTGCAAGCAGAGAAGGAGGTTAACCGTAGCAGCCGTGCTCTTGATAAAGCAGATCACTCCGATGTCGGCTAGTCCAGATGACCACTGCGGCTACGTTGCAATTGTCGGCCGACCCAACGTGGGAAAGTCCACGCTACTCAATCGGCTGATCGGGCAGAAGATCAGTATTACCTCCCGCAAGCCTCAGACGACCCGCTATCCTATCTTAGCCATTAAGACGGTGGGACGCAGACAGGCAATTTACGTGGATACTCCAGGCCTACAGAAGTCGCCGCGACGTGCGATAAATCGTTTCATGAATCGCGAAGTTTATAACGCCATAGAGGGGGTTGATCTAATTGTGATGATGGTTGAAGCTTTGTTTTGGACTGAAGAAGACGACTTTTTAGTTGCACAGCTAGATAAGCACCCGGTGCCAATCATTCTTGCAGTAAATAAAGTAGACAAGCTTAAAGATAAATCAAAGTTACTGCCCTACCTAGACAAGTTTGGACAGATGATGGCGTATATAGACGTATTTCCTATTTCCGCGCGGAAGGGCGACAATTTGGAAAGCCTTGAGCAACGAATTCTATCACTGCTACCGCATGGTCCCTTGTGTTATGCGGTAGATCAAATGACCGATCGTAGCCAACGTTTTTTTGCAGCGGAGCTTATCCGTGAAAAATTGATGCGCATGCTAGGGGCAGAAGTACCGTATCATCTTAGCGTCGTAATTGATGAATTCTCACATCAGGGCGCCGTGGTGCAAATCATGGCGACAATCTGGGTGGAGCGGCCCGGACAAAAGGCCATTGTGATCGGTAAGAATGGCAGGCTGCTGAAGGAAGTAGGGGAGCAAGCCAGAAAGGACATGGAGAAGATGTTTGGTAGTAAGGTGTTTCTACGGACATGGGTTAAGGTCAAGGAAAAATGGTCTAATGATATACGTGCCTTGCAGGAACTCGGTTACCATATGCAGGGTAGGGTAGTAGATATTCCAGAATAACATCACACCTGAATGTGGCGCGTGTATCATTAAATCCTAGTTATGTCTTGCATCGGCGTTCGTATAGAGAGACCAGCGTATTGCTGGAAGTATTCTCAGCCGAACAAGGTCGCGTTGCGCTTGTTGCGCGCGGTGTAAGGCAAACGCGATCACGTTACCGGAATATACTGCAGCCATTCTGGCGACTGCAGATCTCATGGTTCGGGAAAGGTGAATTAGGTACCTTAACGGCCGTTGAACCGGACGCTCCTTTTCGCCCCCTGATTGGTCGACAACTCATCGCGGGATTCTACTTGAATGAACTGCTTTTGCGTTTACTACATCGTCATGAGAGTCATCGCGAGCTATTCAATGCATATGATGACGCGATTGCTCAGCTTAGCACACCCGAAGACGAAGAAAGGGTACTTAGAGTCTTTGAGAAACGCTTATTGCAGGCCACCGGTTACGGTTTGAGACTGGATCATGAAGTGCAGTCTGGCAAGGCCATCGATCCAGAGGAGCGGTATTACTACCAGGTGGATACCGGCCCTTTGGAAGCCGTGCCGAATGGTGCGGAATATATAAAGGTTCATGGCCGGACCTTGCTCGCTATCGCTGCAGAGCGATTTGACGGAGACGACGTTCTGCGTGAGGCAAAGCAGCTAATGCGTCTTGTATTAGCCCGATATGTTGGAACTAAACCTCTTTTTAGCCGAGAACTTTATCACGCTTACCTAAAAAACATGGCTTATAGTGAATTAAAGCTAAAGAAAAATGCAGAGAATAATACCTGATTTCTTACGGACGGTTAGCGGCATTGCATCACCCCTACAAATTCAGATTATGCGATGGGATCTCGTCTAACTCATCCTTCATGAGCGCAATCAGGCGCCCTCGTTGGAACGTCGTATGGGACCAATTCTGCTTGGTGTAAATATTGATCATGTCGCAACCCTGAGAGAAGCTCGTAGGACACGCTATCCGGACCCTATTCAGGCGGCATGTGAAGCGGAGCAGGCCGGCGCTGATGCTATCACGATTCATCTGCGCGAAGATCGCCGACACATCCAAGAACGAGACGTTTATCTCCTTAAAGATATCGTGCTAACTCGAATGAACTTGGAAATGGCGGCGACAGAGGAGATGCTATCCATTGCTGAAAAGATTCGCCCCCATGATTGTTGTATTGTGCCTGAAAGGCGTGCCGAATTAACGACTGAAGGAGGACTTGACGTTGCAGGTCAAAAGGATCGAATGCTGGACGCGTGCGCTCGGCTGCGCGATGTGGGCATCCGAGTTTCACTCTTTATCGACGCCGATCCAATGCAGATCGAAGCCGCCCACGAGGTCGGTGCACCAGTGATTGAGATACATACGGGTCGATTTGCCCACAGCTGGCCATCGGCATCCGGCGAGCAAGAACTTCAAACGATAATTGACGCGGTTCGCCACGGGACGGAAGCAGGGATCCACGTTAACGCAGGGCATGGCCTAAATTATCAAAATGTGCAGCCCATTGCCGCGATCCCAGACATCAAAGCACTGAACATTGGGCATAGTATCCTGGCACGGGCGCTCTTTACAGGGCTCGGCAGCGCTGTGAGGGAGATGAAGCGCCTGATGCGGGAGGCTCGCCAGTGATCTATGGAATTGGCGTCGATATCGTGGACGTGAGTCGCATGCAGGAGAATCTCGATCGCTACGGTTTTCGATTCGCGCATCGTATCCTGGCAGAGAACGAACACAGCGCGTATCGCCATGCTCGAAAGCCTGCCCACTTCCTGGCTACCCGCTTTGCCGCCAAAGAGGCGCTAGCGAAGGCGTTAGGGACCGGATTCCGTGGCGGGCTCTCTCTCCAACAGATCGCGGTTGTGCACGACGAACTGGGCCGTCCGAGCCTGCAATGTACGGGTCGTGCCGCGGAGCTGCTGGCCAAGGTTGGCATCGCCGAAGCGCATCTCAGTCTCGCTCACGAACTTAACCATGCCCTGGCGTTTGTCGCCTTGGCCAAATGAGGGGAGGTTCGATAAGACCCCGGGCGAAGCGCCCTGCGATCCGCCGCACCGATCATGCGGGTTGCAAAGGTCACAGCGGCGCATTTTGCCTTGACTGACGCCCTGTGCCTTTTGAGATAATGCTCTAACTTTCTTTTATAACATGCCAAAATGATAGCATAATTCTAGAGCCATTCCGTTGACGACCCGCGCCACTCGATGACGGCCTGGGCTCCGTAATATCGCCACGCGGGTAAGGCGAGGCTCATCACCTTGGCGAGCGGTATTCATAACTCGCTGTCGTTAGGGTCCCGAGATGGCTGTGGGCCCCTCACGCTATCGGCGCTGTCCGCATCCTGACCATCCCCCGTCATCAGACTGCGACGGGTGCGCTCCGTTGACGCGCTATCTCTCGGTTCCGATAGCGATTGGCCGATGCCTATGTTGTGACGTCGGGCACCGGTGGGGCCTGCGCGGGCCGTTGCCTTTCGGGCTCATCTGGGTTGTCGGGGGCTGCCCGGTCCGTATCATGCCCTTTCCTGTCATCGGGCAGGTCGACGGAGTTTCTTCCTTGCACATCGTCGGAGTCGGCCGTTTGGCGGATTGGCGTTTCTTGATTTATCTCACTCGGTACATCAGCGGCGGATCGACGGTGTGAATCGACTAAAACCCCGGCGTTTCCTGTTTCAACGCTCCCCTGATTTAACCTCTGCTCTGCAGTGACGGGTGTGCCCGCGACGGGTTCCGCCGTTTGGCCTCGACGGCGCCGACGGCCACCGCGCCGTCCACGGCGCACGCCGGAACGTGCCGGCGGTGCGGTCTTAGCGCCTGGCGCTCTGTTTCCGGCCGGTTGAGGGCCCGTGCCACCCCTTTCATCCAGGCGAGCCTGAAAACGCTCCGCCTCGGTTTCATCCGGGCGATCTCGGTGGTTGGGCTTGGGTGCGGCATTATATCGTGAACGTTCCCAGCCGGTCGCAGACGAGCGTGAGCGCGTGTGGGTGGAACGTCGACGCCATTGGGGATTTCGCGCCTTCCCAATGGCCTGCGTCGCCTCCGGCCCACGTTTTCGGCCAAATAGATGTTCCATCCAGCGCTTAAAGAAGCCTTGTCCCCCCGTGGCCAGCCCTCTGTCAACGACGGGCACCGGCTTCTCCGGAATGACAGGCTTTACAGCCGGCGATTCTGCCGGGCGCGGCTTTTCCGGCTTAACAGCCTCTGCCTCGGCGCCCTCGATTTCAGCGGCCAGTTTATAACTGGCCCGCTTGTATTCATCGTTCTCTGCCTCGTTCTGACGAATGCGTTGCAACTTGTATTGCGGCGTCGCTAGAGCGGGCGCAGGGATCAGCACAATCTCGACTTCATGGCGATCCTCGATCCGCTCTACGGCTTGGCGCTTCTCATTCAGCAAAAAGGTCGCCGTGTCCACCGGGAGTTGCGCGATTACCTTCACCGTGTTCTCCTTCATCGCCTCTTCTTCGATCAGCCGTAGGACGGACAGGCCAAGCGATTCCACGCTACGGATGGTGCCCCGGCCATTGCAGCGAGGGCAGATGATGTGGCTGGTTTCACCCAGGGAGGGCCGTAGCCTTTGGCGTGACATTTCGAGCAGCCCAAATCGAGAGATCCGACCGATCTGCACACGCGCCCGGTCTGCCTTAAGCAGCTCTTTTAGTCGGTTTTCCACTTCATGCTGGTTGCGACTTGCGGCCATGTCAATAAAGTCAATCACGATCAAGCCCCCAAGGTCGCGAAGCCGCAACTGGCGAGCGATCTCGACTGCCGCCTCAAGATTGGTATTCAGCGCTGTCTCTTCAATGTCCCCGCCGGCAGTTGCACGTGCAGAGTTAATATCGATGGTGACGAGCGCCTCAGTATGATCGATATTAATGGAGCCTCCGGACGGCAGTCTGACCGCGCGAGCAAAAGCGGACTCGATCTGACTCTCAATCTGATACCGTGTAAACAGGGGCACGGTGTCTTCATACAGCTTGAGTTTGCGCAGGTTGTGGGGCATAACCTGCTTCATGAAGTCTCGAGCTTTCTCGTAGACCGCGGGGTTATCTATCAATATCTCATTGATATCACTGCGCAAAAAATCCCTGATTGCGCGGTAAATGCCTTCACTTTCTTGGTAAACCAGAAAAGGCGCCGGACGCTCGGCAGCCGCAGTCTCTATCGCGTTCCACAGGTGTAACAGGTAATCGAGATCCCACTGCAGTTCTTCGGGTGTCTTACCAACGCCAGCGGTTCGCAAAATGAGGCCCATCCCTTGTGGGATGTGCAGCATGCTCATGGCCTCCCTCGCCTCGGCACGTTCACTCCCCTCAATTTGGCGAGAAACCCCACCTACGCGTGGGTTATTGGGCATAAGGACCAGATAGCGGCCCGCAAGACTAATGAATGTGGTGAGCGCAGCGCCCTTGGTGCCACGCTCTTCCTTTTCGACCTGTACGATGAATTCTTGACCCTCTGCGAGCGCGTCCTTGACATTGATACGCCCGCCCTTTGCATCTGCGCCGCCCTTAAACAAGGAACGGGCAACTTCCTTTAGGGGGAGGAAACCGTGCCGCTCGGCGCCGAAATCCGCGAAAGCCGCTTCAAGACTCGGCTCGACGCGAACGACACGTCCTTTGTAAATGTTTGATTTCTTTTGTTCGCGGCTCGTTGATTCGATATCGAGATCATAAAGCCGTTGGCCATCCACTAGCGCAACTCGCAACTCTTCCGGTTGAGTTGCGTTAATTAGCATTCTGTTCATGATTACATCCCTATCGTGCGCTCAACCACAGTCCTGTGGCCGCGAAACTCGGCAAGGGTTTGCTGCCCCGTGCTACTGCGCCCGATTGTTCAGGCTAATGGGAGCGCATTTTTCATCGCTCATTAAAAGAGGGTTGAGCGACGTTTAACCCCATGTATCTACAACTAATCGGCGTGCGTCAGTACGCGACGCCGCGATTGGCCACCGGGCGCCGTATCAACGTGCTGCAGTTGCCCACCCACCGCAACAAACAAACGCCCTGCGGCGACCAACACGTCGGCACACCGTCAATTGGCTTCCGCAATCGGGCGTCTGGTCCGACCCCTATGCACGCGACGATGCTTATGCCCGGCTGGCACTGGCAAAGGCTTAACATCACAGCAGGGAAACCAACTGATCATGGCCCCTTTCGGCCGTCGCCTTTAGATGCAACTACCGGCACCGACCAGACAGTGCGCGGCACATATGCCATTCGCTTACCTGTTAAAGATTTCAGGGAAACGCCCTGGAAATCTGTGGATAATATAACAGTCTTAAGAGGTTACGACAACCGTAGAGGGTGTCTGTGAGGGGCAGCTTGGGTCCCAATAAAACCAGCGTACGCTACCTTACCGTCGGTAATAACCACGCCGGCCGGCGCATTGACAATGTGCTGGCCAGTGAACTTAAAGGCCTGCCGAGGAACCGTATCTACCGCATGCTTAGAAAAGGGGAGGTACGTGTTAATCGGTCCAGGGTGCAGCAAAGCTATCGCCTCAAGGCAGGTGACGTCGTGCGTATACCACCCGTGCTTACCCGTGTGCGTGAGCCGCAATGCCAAGCTCCTGAGGAACTTCGTCGCCAGATCGAATGCAGTATCGTTTTGGAAGATGAGCGCGTTCTCATCCTCAACAAGCCGGCGGGCATCGCTGTTCATGGGGGTAGTGGCCTAAAGTTCGGCCTTATTGAGACACTGCGGGCGGCGCGGCCCAAATCGACACGTTTAGAATTAGTACATCGTCTGGATAGGCACACATCAGGTTGCCTAATCATTGCCAAAGACCGAGAGACACTTCGCCAACTACACAAGATGCTGCGTGACGCTGAGATCGATAAGCGGTACCTCGCACTGCTTGGCGGTCACTGGAGCGGCGGAAAAAGAAAAGTGACGGGAACGTTGCGTAAGAACGTCCAACGCTCAGGTGAGCGCATGGTAGAAGTACGACGAGACGGAAAATTGGCAATTAGCGTGTTTGTGCCAAAAAAGCGATATCCCGATATGACTCTGGTAGAAATCAACCTTGCGACCGGGAGGACACATCAGATCCGAGTTCACGCTGCGCTGATTGCGCACCCTGTAGCAGGCGATGAAAAATATGGCGCTCGCGAGTTCAATCGCAAGGTGCGGGGTTACGGGTTAAAACGTATGTTCCTACATGCGAGCAGACTACGCTTCAAGCTTCCATGGGGCGATCCCGTTGATGTCGAGGCCCCGTTGCCGCAAGACCTTTCTGGTTTATTGGTAAAACTACAACATGTGCAGTAGCCACAACTATCGTCTCCTGGTATTTGATTGGGATGGCACCCTTATGGACTCTGAGATGCGCATTGTCTCTGCCATGCGAACAGCCATTGCGGAATTGGGTCTTTCACCGCGAACTAACGACCAGGTGCGCAATGTCATCGGATTGGGTCTGGACGAGGCAATTTACGGCCTTTATCCGGACGTGGGGACGCCTATCCGCCACCAATTGGCAATACGCTATCATGATCATTTTCTCCGCGCGAATGGCATTTCAACGCCCCTCTTTCCTGGCGTCAAAGCAACGCTCCGTATACTGCATATCGCAGGTTATCTCTTGGCTGTTGCAACCGGTAAAAGCCGACGCGGTCTGAACCGCGCCTTTGACGAAACCGGGGTAGGCCCATTGTTCCATGCATCACGATGTGCCGACGAAGCGTACTCAAAACCGCATCCCCAAATGCTTGAAGACATCATGGATCAACTGGGGGTAGATCGCCAAGATACTCTGGTTATTGGTGATAGCGAATACGACCTGCAGATGGCAAATAACGCCGGCACCATGTGTCTAGCCGTCAGCTACGGCGTACAGCAGCCCGAACATTTGCTAAAATATAAGCCTTTAGGCTATTTGCATTGCATCAGCCATCTACCCAGGTGGTTAAAACAGACCGAAACTGAATAACCAGATCACAGAAACTGTGGGGTTAAGATCCCTGGCACGAGGCATGTGACGGAAACGAACCAAAAGGATCAACAAACGTCCTCCGGATCCGCCGATCAGTCAGTACACGTAAACTGGGAGCGTGATCTGATCACCCGCATCGCGATGGCGGGCCTCGAGGAACAGCGGCGCGCGCGCCGCTGGGGCATCTTTTTCAAGGCTGTGTTGTTCATCTATTTATTTGCACTGCTGTTGGTGTATCTGCCGGAGGAATTGGGTCAAACTAAGTTAGGTAAGGGCAAACATACCGCTCTCGTTGCAGTAGACGGGATCATCGCTGAAGACGGCCAAGCGAGCGCTGACAATGTTGTTCGTGGACTTCGCGCCGCGTTTGACGATACAGAAACTGCTGGTGTCATCTTACGGATTAACAGTCCGGGGGGCAGCCCAGTACAGGCAGGCTACGTTAACGATGAGATTGAACGCTTGCGCAAGATTCATCCCGAAATTCCGCTTTACGCGGTAATAACTGACACATGCGCGTCCGGCGGTTATTACATCGCCGTGGCAGCAGATAAAATATTCGTTAATAAGGCGAGCATCGTTGGTTCCATTGGGGTTCTTATGGATGGCTTCGGTTATGTCGGTGCGATGCAAAAGATTGGTATCGAACGACGACTAATCACGGCAGGAGCACATAAGGGCTTTCTAGACCCGTTCTCCCCGCTACAGGCGGAGGATGTGCGGCACGTCCAAGCAATGCTGGACGATATTCAGAGCCAGTTTGTCGAGGTCGTCAAAAAGGGGAGGGGTGATCGGCTGAAAGATGATCAGGAGATCTTCAGCGGACTCGTGTGGACAGGAGAACAGAGTCTTGAGCTAGGGTTGGCTGACGCATTGGGCGGCGCGAGTTATGTCGCGAGGGAGGTAATCGGTGCCGAAGAGATCGTCGACTTCACGCCAAAAGAGAACTACTTCGATCGTTTTGCCAGACACTTAGGTGTTGTCTTGGCAGAAAAGCTTAGCGCAAGGCTCCAATTCAACTAGGGATACCGTCACGGGTGCGCGTCATTATATCGCATCGTTATGGAACGTAGATCCCCTCATTCGCGAGCATCGCTACGAGCCGAATCAGAGGTAATCCTAAAACGGTCGTTGGATCATCACCTTCCATCCTCGCAAACAAGGCGATACCTAAGCTTTCCGACTTAATACTCCCTGCACAGTTGTAGGGTTGTTCTAGTGCCACATAGCGATCGATCTGATCGTCCGTAAGATCACGAAAGTAGATGGTGTAGCGTACACTGTCAATCTGAACCCGGTCCGAAGCCGTATTCAATAGACACAAGCCGGCCAAGAAATCCACCCGTTGTCCGCTGGCCTTCCTGAGCTGTTGTCTTGCCCGTCCAGGGGAGCCGGGTTTACCCAAAATCTCGGTACCCACCAGAGCGATTTGATCCGAGCCGACAATAAGCGCTCGAGGATAGGCTGCTGTCTGTACTCTTGCCTTCGCTTCGGCCAACCTTATTACCAGATGTTCGGGCGACTCACCCGCCTGTGTGGACTCGTCGATTGCCGGATCAAAGGTCTCAAAGGATAATCCCAAGCGCGCGACGAGTGCCATCTTGTGTGGCGACATAGAGGCCAAGATCAATTGCGGCCCGCTATCGTTTTGTGTACTGCCCATAAGCGGTGAGTCTACCCGAATGTGATGAATGGTGTAGGCGTTAGCCCCGCAACTTGGCGACTAAAGCGAGGTTTTACCCCACGAGTCAATACGGGGGCAATTCTTAAGCCCTTGGTAGCGTTATGGTTTTTGACAGAATACCGCGCGCACTATAATATGGCGTGTCTATGCCGGACGTGTACCGCCTGCCGGTAACGATTGACCCGTTGCAGCTTGCGGGGCTTGGGGACACGCTAGTTGGGCGTATTGACCTCGTGCAGATGAAGCGTCTGAGACCAAGCCTTTACAGCGATGAAGGTGAGGTCGAGTTCAGGTTCGAATTTGGCCGGGATCCCGAAGGGATATTTTGCTTAACCGGTCAGCTGACAGCTACTTTACAGGTCGTATGTCAGCGCTGCCTGGAGCCCATGCAACTGCCAATCAAAGGTAGCGTCAGATTGGGAATTGTTTCTGGCGCTGACGAGGCGGCAAAGTTACCGCCGCTCTATGAACCCCTTATCGCAATGGATGGGCCTTTGTTCTTGGCGGAGATTATTGAGGACGAATTGATGCTGGCGTTACCTATCTCGCCATTACATGTTACGGAAGTATGTCCAGGGACTAAGACGTTACAGAACGAGAAAGTACCTGGTCGTTCTTATCCATTTGCTGCGTTATCAGCTTTGAAGCATGGTAAATGCAGTAATTAACAGGAGATCAAAAACCGATGGCTGTCCAAAAATCACGTAAGACACCTTCTAAACGTGGAATGCGTCGCTCGCACGATGCATTGACACCGCCCACTTTCAGTACCGAACCCACAACAGGTGAGGTTCATATACGTCACCATGTCAGCCCCGACGGCTATTACCGCGGACGCAAGGTAGTCGATACTCCGCCCGAGTCCGATTAATATTTGATACAACAGAAGTAAAAACTAAGTTAGCGCTACAAACTGGATCGATTAGTGCTGTTACGAGCTTCGAGGAGCTTCGAGGCGCTCCTTTAGTGCGCAACCACAATATTCGCCTTTTTTCTCGTGGCGACCCGACGTTGATTGCGACAGGGGTTGTCAGTCGATTGTGCGCATAGGAACGTTTCATCAGTTGGGGTATAGCGGCGTAAGCTTACGTAAGCCGCTACTTGAACATGGTGTAATGCGCAAAACCTGTCTTTCCACAAAAGCGAGATACCCGTATTCTAAAGCGCTCGCTTTTATATATTCCTAGTCAATCAGAGACGCACCTTGAGACTATCAATCGCCTTAGATGCAATGAGCGGGGACCATGGCCCTTCAGCCGTAATTCCTGCAGCATTGGATACGCTAAAAAAGCACGATGATCTGCAGTTAATCCTCGTCGGCCACGAGGACGTTCTACGGCAAACTCTACGCGATCACGGCGCAAGCGAAGATGAACGACTCATTGTTCATCATGCTTCTCAACGTGTGCAAATGAATGATCTGCCTTCACAGGCGCTTAGAAGCAAAAAAGATTCTTCTATGCGAGTAGCGATCGACCTAGTCCGCGATAGAGTCGCACATGCATGTGTCAGCGCTGGGAATACCGGAGCACTGATGGCAACTGCCCGATTCGTACTGAAAACGTTACCTGGAATTGATCGGCCGGCGATCTGTACAACGATGCCAGCGATTAATGGACACACCCATCTGCTCGATCTTGGCGCAAATGTCGATTCAACCGCAGAGCAGCTATTTCAATTTGCCGTCATGGGGTCTGCTCTCACCAGTGCAGTAGACAATATCCCGGATCCCAAAGTCGCCTTGCTAAATATCGGTCAAGAAGAGATCAAGGGGAGTGACCGGGTAAAGGAAGCTGCGGCATTGCTTGCAGAAAGTGATTTAAATTACGTCGGATTTGTCGAAGGGACTGATATCTTTAAAGGCAAAGTAGACGTTATTGTCTGTGATGGCTTCGTGGGAAACGTTGCGATCAAGGCCAGTGAAGGAGTGGCTGAAATGATCGCCCACTATGCCAAAGAGGAATTTCAAAGATCACTCTATAGCCGCCTTGCCGCTCTTTTATCTAACAGAGTCATCAATGCCCTACGCCAAAAAACTGACCCGCGACGTTACAATGGTGCCAGTTTTCTCGGATTGCGTGGCATCGTAATAAAGAGTCATGGCGGCGCAGACACGGTATCCTTTGCGCACGCAATTGAAGAGGCGATCATAGAGATCCAAAAAAACGTCCCCGAGAGAATCAGCTCACACCTTGAGTCACTCCTGACAGAAAGGCAGGCAATTTGAAATACTCCCGCATTTCTGGCATTGGTAGCTACCTTCCAGAGCGCGTACTGACCAATGCTGATCTAGAAAAGATGGTCGACACCAGTGACGAATGGATCTCAATGCGAACAGGTGTGCGTAAACGCCACATTGCAGCTGAGGACGAAACGACGTGCGACCTAGCGGAGCATGCCGCACGGCGCGCCCTCGAGGCTGCTGGTATTACGGCAGGTGAGATCGATCTGATCGTGGTCGGCACAACCACACCCGACATGGTATTTCCAAGCACAGCATGCCTTCTGCAGCAGCGTCTCGGCATCCATGGGTGTGCCGCATTCGATCTCCAGGCCGTATGCACAGGGTTTATCTATGCGCTCGACATCGCCGACAAGTTCGTCAAGAGCCGTACCGCTAACCGCGCCCTGGTCGTCGGTGCTGAGACCCTATCTCGGATCATCGACTGGACCGATCGGAACACATGCGTTTTATTCGGAGACGGCGCCGGCGCGGTGGTACTGGAAGCGAGTGATGAACCCGGCATTATTTCATCTCATTTGCATGCTGATGGACAATACAAGGACCTGTTGATTGTGCCAGCTGGAATTTCCAAAGGATTTGATCGTCTCCAGAATGGTGGTGCCTATATCAAAATGCAAGGGAATGAAGTATTCAAAGTAGCCGTGAATACACTTGGACGTATCGTGGATGAGACGCTGGCGGCAAATAATATGCAAAAAGAGGACGTCGATTGGCTTGTGCCACATCAGGCTAACATCCGCATCATTAGCGCTACAGCCAAGAAGCTCGACATGCCCATGGAACGTGTGGTGGTGACTGTGGATGAGCATGCAAATACGTCCGCTGCCTCCGTGCCACTGGCACTCGATACGGCGGTAAAAGACGGTCGCATCAAACGCGGTGAAATAGTGTTGCTTGAGGCATTTGGCGGCGGCTTCACCTGGGGTTCGACGCTCCTCCGCTATTAGTCCGTCGAACAACTTGAACATGGCACTCGGTTTTGTCTTCCCCGGACAGGGTTCCCAGTCCGTTGGCATGTTAAACGATTTCGCTAATCACTATCCCCAGGTAAAGAAAACATTTGCCGAGGCTTCTGAGGCGCTGGGATACGACTTATGGGACCTTGTGGCCAAGGGCCCAGCGGATGAATTGAACCGTACAGAAAGAACGCAGCCTGCGATGTTGACGGCGGGTGTGGCCCTATGGCGCCTATGGCGGGAGAGAGGAGGCCAAGTCCCTGGCTTGATTGCTGGGCACAGTCTGGGCGAATACACTGCCCTGGTGTGCGCTGATGCCGTGTCATTCACGGATGCCGTAAACCTCGTAGCTGATCGAGGCGCTTTCATGCAGGATGCAGTACCCGAAGGAGCCGGCGCCATGGCGGCAATCTTGGGTCTAAGGGACGATGAGGTGATT
This sequence comes from Gammaproteobacteria bacterium, assembly GCA_022614965.1. GTDB lineage: Bacteria > Pseudomonadota > Gammaproteobacteria > JAKEHO01 > JAKEHO01 > JAKEHO01. The sequence goes on along the minus strand of JAKEHO010000008.1, from coordinate 21,520 downwards.
GATCTGTGTCGGGAGGCTGCACAAGGCGAGATCGTTTCTGCCGCAAACTTCAATTCCCCTGAACAGATTGTGGTAGCAGGTCATAGAGGGGCGGTTCAACGCGCTGTGCAAGCAGCACGGCAGCACGGGGCTAAACGAGCTGTGATGCTGCCAGTCAGCGTGCCATCGCATTGTGAGCTGATGCGGCGCGCGGCTGAAATGCTTGCTGGCCGGCTTCGATATATGACAATCGCAAGCCCTTCGATCGTTGTTATCCACAATGTCGATGCATCGAGCCGTTCTAAGCCTGAAGAGATAGCAAAGGCGTTGATCGAACAGCTATATCAACCAGTGCATTGGGTAGAAACCATCCAAAAGATGCTGGACGGTGGAGTTACTAGGCTTGTTGAATGCGGTCCTGGTCAGGTATTAACCGGGCTCAATAAGCGCGTTTATCGGCAGATTCAAAGCCTGCCTCTATGCAATCCTGGCAGCCTCGAGCAGGCACTCATGCATATAGCGGAATCGTAGCGACTCACGATGATATTGAAGGATCAGATTGCTCTAGTCACAGGTGCAAGCCGCGGGATCGGTCAGGCCATTGCGCTTGAACTCGGACATCAAGGCGCATTCGTGATCGGCACAGCAACTTCAGCGAACGGACTGCGCAGCATTGATACGAGCTTCAATGATCACGGCATCGCTTGCAAGGCTCTGGTGCTGGATGTGGCTGACGCCCAGTCAGTTGCTTCTGTTATGCAGACGTTGGCTGGCGAGGATCACATGCCCACAATCCTCGTAAACAATGCGGGCATCAGGCGTGATAATCTCGTCGTGCGGATGAGTGAGGAGGAATGGAGCACGGTAATCAATACTAATTTGACCTCGATTTACCGGCTTTGTAAGGCTTGTTTGCGTGGCATGATGAAAGCCCGTGCGGGCCGGATCATTAACATCTCGTCAGTTGTCGGGCTTGCCGGAAATGCCGGGCAGGTGAACTATGCTGCTGCAAAGGCGGGCATTATCGGGCTGACCCGGGCGCTAGCAAGAGAGGTCGCATCGCGCGGAATCACTGTCAATGCCGTCGCACCAGGATTTATCGAGACTGATATGACCAGTGCGCTTTCGGATGCACAGCGTAACGCCATTATTCAGCAGATCCCCTTGAGTCGGCTAGGGCATGCCAGTGAGGTTGCGAGCGCCGTTGCGTTCTTGGCATCGCCCGCCGCTGCCTACATCACTGGTGAGGTGTTGAACATTAACGGCGGCATGTATATGGGTTAGCTATATCATATTGTTGGTTAAAATAATCGTTTAACTAACTGAATAGTATTGGCGGTTTCCGTACCCTATGGTGTCGCTTGCAAGTTAACGTGTTTTCACTAAACTTACACTCGCAGTGTAGCGTGCACATCGTTAGGGAGGCTTTATCCAACATGTCTAGCGTGGAAGAACGCGTCAAGAAAATCGTTGTCGAACAGTTAGGCGTTAAGGAGGAAGAAGTTACGACTGAAGCATCATTCGTAGATGACTTGGGGGCAGATTCTCTTGACACCGTCGAGTTGGTGATGGCTCTGGAAGAAGAATTTAAGACGGAAATTCCGGATGAAGAGGCTGAAAAGATTACTACAGTGGAACAAGCAATCGAATACATCACTGCAAATTTGGAGTAACTCCCTACCATTCCACCAGAAGGCCGCGTTCAGTGTGTATGAGGCGCGGCCTTTTGTTTTGTGTAAATCAGGTATTTCGAAGTGACGAAAAGACGTGTAGTGGTTACCGGGCTTGGCGCCGTAACCCCATTGGGTAACACCGTTGATTCCACCTGGAATGGGATATTAGCGGGTCAAAGCGGAATCGCTCCAATTACTCATTTCGATACATCGGAATTTACTGTTCGATTCGGCGGTTCGATTAAGAATTTTGACGTTACCCAATATATTCCAGCCAAAGACGCTAGGAAGATGGATCCGTTTATACATTATGGAATGGCAGCCGGCATTCAAGCTATCGAAGATGCTGGTCTCGAAGTGACGGAAGAAAATGCGACGCGCATCGGGATTGCCATCGGCTCAGGAATCGGTGGTCTGCCTGGGATTGAGAATGGGCATAATATTTATCTAAAAAGTGGTCCAAGAAAGATGTCGCCATTCTTCGTCCCAAGCAACATTATTAATATGGTTTCAGGCAATTTGTCTATTAAGTGCGGCATTAAGGGACCGACCTACGCCATCGTCAGTGCCTGCTCGACTGGGACACATAACATCGGTGACGCTGCACGTTTGATTAAATATGGAGACGCGGACGTAATGATCGCCGGTGGTGCAGAGATGGCCACATCGCTGACTGGATTAAGCGGATTTGCGGCAGCACGCGCACTTTCGCAGCGAAACGATGATCCCCAGACAGCTAGCCGACCGTGGGACAAGGACCGAGACGGCTTTGTACTGAGTGATGGTGCCGGCGTCGTTGTGTTAGAGGAGTATGAATATGCAAAACGGCGTAGTGCCAGAATCTATGGGGAGCTCGTCGGCTACGGCATGAGCAGCGATGCTTATCACGTGACAGCACCACCGGAAGACGGCGAAGGAGCTGTTCACTGCATGCAGAACGCGCTCAACGATGCTGGAATAAACCCTGAACAGGTGGACTATATTAATGCGCACGGTACCTCAACACCTGTGGGCGACAGAGTCGAGACCCAGGCTGTAAAGAACGTATTTGGTAATCATGCCTACCGGCTAGCCGTGAGTTCAACGAAATCCATGATCGGTCATCTCCTCGGTGCAGCCGGAGGGGTCGAAGCCGTATTTGCGCTGCTATCAATCCGGGATCAAGTTGCACCGCCCACCATCAATCTGTTCACACCCGATCCGGATTGCGATCTGGATTATGTCCCAAATGAGGCGCGGCAGATGAAGATCGACATCGTCCTGTCAAACTCCTTTGGCTTCGGGGGTACAAACAGCACACTCGTCTTTAAACGACTAAGCTAAGCAGGGCTGAGTGGCTTCCAGCCAATCGTCTCTGCACCAAACCGCGGCTTGGGGCCGCTACGGCGGCGTGTGCAGATAGCGAGGCAATGTGCCACATGAGCGGCCGTCATTCTACCAACCATAACCCGCGGTCCACGCTTCTATCGCGAAAACGGATAAGGAGACTGGTTTGGTCCTCATAAATGGTGCCCCGGGCGACTGTATCGCCGTTAATGATAGAGGCCTGCACTACGGCGATGGTCTGTTTGAAACAATACCAGTCGTTAACGGAGAACCACTGTGTTGGGAAAGGCACGTTGACCGTCTTAGACACGGCTGTGAACGGCTACGCATCACATCTCCCAATGAATGCTTACTCTTCAATGAGGCACTTCGTGTATGTGCCGCAATGAAACGCGGGATCTTGAAGATCATCCTTACCCGAGGCAGCAGCGATCGCGGTTACCGCGCGCCCATTGATGCAACTGCTACGCGAATCATCGCAGATTATCCGTGGCCAAATTATCCGGAACACTATTACACCTATGGAGTAACGGTTCGTCTGTGCGAAACGCGACTTAGCCAAAACAAGCAACTCGCCGGCATTAAGCATCTAAACCGGTTGGAGCAGGTGCTTGCGCGCAGTGAGTGGAATGACGCGGCAGTGGCAGAGGGATTGATGCTAGACTCCCAAGATTATGTCATTGAAGGGACGATGACCAATCTTTTTATGGTTTCGGGGCAGACACTTATCACGCCCGAACTATCCTTGTGCGGAGTTGCCGGCATCATGCGAAGTCTGGTAATAGAAACAGCACCCGTGCTTGGCATGACAGCAAAGGTTGCTCAATTGCGATTAGATGATCTGAACGCAGCGAACGAGATATTTTTGTGCAACAGCGTGATAGGGATTTGGGCCGTTCGCCGCTTCATCAAGCGTGAATATCCCTTTGGTCATTGGACAAATCGCATACTTGAACAGCTGCACAAAACAGGGGTTCTAGCAAATGCCTGAAGCGCGCCGAGCTCTAATCACACTCGTCGCCATCAGCGTCTTGCTGGCAGGTTTTTTCGGCATCTGGTTTTGGGTAGACGTGCATCGCGCGGTGATGGCCCCGATCGTATTAAACGCTCCGACCATCAGATACGCGATTAAACCCGGCAGGACGCTCCGGACCATAGCGTATGAATTAGCTGATTTAGACGTGCTAAAGCATCCTGCTTACTTGGTCCTCGTGGGCCGTTTGCAAGGTAACGCTGGAAAAATCAAGTCCGGTGAATATGAGTTCGAAATGGGCATGACGCCTCTCGAGATCCTCGATATGTTCGTCAAAGGAAAAGTTGTCCAATACGCTTTGACACTTGTAGAAGGGTGGACTTTCTTTGAGGTCCTCCGGGCAGTCAATAACGATGAGCACTTGATCCATCTTTTAAATGGACTTGATGACGAGGCAGTTATGACCAAGCTTGGCGAACCCGGAGTTCATCCCGAAGGGCGATTTTTCCCGGATACCTATTATTTTCCATCGGCAACAACGGATGTGGATTTTCTAAAGCGGGCCCGACGCAAGATGGATGAAGTCCTTTCACGAGAGTGGGCAGCGCGCGATCTCGACCTGCCATATGAGTCGTCCTATGAAGCGTTGATTATGGCCTCAATTATTGAAAAGGAAGCGAGCAGACCAGAAGAACGCGCCGCGATTAGTGGTGTTTTCGTGCGCAGGCTGCAACGGGGAATGAATCTGCAAACGGATCCAACAGTGATTTATGCACTCGGAGCTGAATTCGACGGCAATATCAAACGGCCTGATTTGGACGTAGATAACCCTTATAATACTTACCGCTATAAAGGGCTCACACCTACCCCTATCGCGATGCCGGGAGCGGACTCCATCTACGCGGCACTGCATCCTGCGGCGGGCGAAAGCTTATATTTCGTTTCGAGAGGTGATGGTACGCACCATTTTTCTAAATCGCTCGCTGAGCACAGGAAAGCGGTGGCGAAATATCAGTTAAAGAGCACAACGGTAACTTGCCAGTAATGAGCAGCCACAGCAGAACCCGAAAGAGGGGGTACTTTATTACGCTCGAAGGCATCGAAGGGGCAGGGAAGAGCACAAACGCCAGATGGCTGGGTGAGTATCTTAAGCAATCCGGCAGAGGGGTGTTAGTCACCAGGGAGCCCGGAGGCACTAAGGTCGGCGAGGCCATACGGAGCTTACTGTTGGACAACCGTCAATCGGAAATCGCAGCGGAAACGGAGTTATTATTGATGTTCGCCGCTCGCGCTGAGCATTTGGATAAGGTCATCAAGCCCGCCTTGGCCGCAGGCCAGGTCATTGTGTGTGATCGTTTTACGGACGCGAGCTATGCATATCAAGGGCGCGGACGAAGTATCCCTGCGGATCGCATTGGACTCCTCGAAGGCTGGGTTCAAGGCGATCTGAAACCTGATCTGACCTTCCTGTTAGATGTGCCAGTAGAGTTGGGCGTTAAGCGCATAAACAAACGTGGGAGCGTCGATCGGTTCGAAAACGAGCAAGCACAATTCTTTGAAGCCGTACGCCAGCAGTATCTATCCCTTGCCAAGCAAGAGGCAGAACGGATCAAAGTGATTGATACAACGCTACCATTGTCTGAAGTGCAGGCGGAAATTCGATCGGTTGTGGACGGTATTCTTACGTGACCGAGTTCTTGCCGTGGCACGAAGGGCCGTGGCGGACATTGCAGGAGGCGCGGCGAGCCGACCGATTTCCCCACGCACTGTTAATCAGTGGGCCAAGAGGTATCGGGATTGGCCGATTTGCGAGGCAATTGGCCGCGAGCTTCTTGTGTGCACGCCCGGACATGGACGGTTGTGTTTGCAATACCTGTAAAAGCTGCCGGCTAATCGAGGCGGGGAACCACCCTGATCTGTTTATGACCACCCCTGAAGAGGAGGGCAAGCCAATCAAGATCGACCAGATCCGGGAACTGATCGACTTCCTCAGCCTAAAAAGCCAATATGAGCGCGAAAAGGTAGTAATTATCGAGCCGGCGGACGCAATGAATCGAAATGCCGCGAACAGCTTGTTGAAAACCTTAGAAGAACCACCGCCTCGGTCTCTTATGCTCCTACTTAGTCCTCGCGCTTCATTATTACCGGTAACCATCCGTAGCAGATGTCAGCGGCTGAATTTCAAGAACTCACGCACAGCAGAGATGGTCTCCTGGCTCGCCTGCCGGATTGATAAGGCGCATGATCCGGTGGAGCTCCTTGGATTAGCGGGCAATGCGCCGCTTGCCGCGTTGAAACTGCTCGAAGAAGGTGAGTATGCCTTGCCGCAGTCGCTCCTTTGTGACCTCGAGGACCTTTTCGCTAGGCGCACGGATCCAGTAACGGTCGCACAAAAATGGTGCAACATGAGGCCACCTGTGATGATCGCCTGGCTAGCGAAGCTGGTGGTTGACATGGTGCGCCTCAAGGTGAGGGCGGATGCGTCAACGGTCCTCAGGAAGGAAGTACGGAAGCGCTTAAAAATATTGATGAAACAGCTAGACTTGGGGCAATTATTCGATTATTACGACAGGCTTACACAGCATTCCGTGCTGCTCAGTGGTTATTCCAACGTGAATGCCCAAAGTCTGTTGGAAGACCTTACCATCCAATGGGCAGAGTATAGAGAGGCTAAGGTGAGGAAAACACTGTGAGTGCGCCTGCAGGCCGAGACCCCCGTCAAGGGATATTGTCGCTGACCATTCGCGATAAGAGTGCGTTGTATGCCGCGTACATGCCGTTCATCAAAAATGGCGGCCTGTTTATTCCTACGGCGAAGAAATACAAGATTGGGGATGAGGTATTCCTCTTGTTAACACTCATGGACAGCAAGGAGAAATTACCCGTTGCCGGGCGCGTCGTGTGGATCACGCCTGTCGGTGCGCAGGGAAATAAGAGCGCGGGCATTGGGGTGCAGTTCAGCGAGCTGGATAAGGGTGCAACGCGCCACAAGATCGAAACCCAGCTGGCAGGGGCCCTAAAGTCCGACAGAAACACCCACACGATGTGACGTCGGGTTTGCTCGTCGACTCGCACTGCCACCTTCCTCTTCTTGACCTACAAGACCTCGGCGGCAGCCTAGACGCCGTTCTCTCGCGTGCAGGAGCGCAGGGGGTTGGCCACTTTCTTTGCGTCTCGGTCGATCTTCCAAGCTTCCCTGACGTGCTCCGCCTGGCGCAGACCTACGATCGGGTGTTCGCCTCAGTCGGGGTCCACCCAAACACCCGCAGCGAGGACGAACCCACGGTCGAAGGACTCGCAGCGCTTGCGTTAGATCCCGCCGTCATTGCCATTGGTGAAACGGGGCTCGATTATTATCGCAGTAGCGGGGACCTCAACTGGCAGCGCGAGCGGCTGCGAGTCCATATTGCCGCGGCAAGAAAGGTCCGTAAACCCCTGATTATTCATATGCGGGAAGCCGCCGAGGACGTCCTGGGGATCCTGGCAGAGGAGGGGGCCGAGGAGGTCGGCGGGGTCATGCATTGTTTTACCGGGGACCATGATAGCGCGCATCGGGCCATGGAACTCAACTTCTACATCTCCTTCTCGGGCATTGTGACGTTTCATAATGCCAGCGCCCTGCAGGCGGTTGCCCAGGAAATACCGCTGGAGCGCTTGCTTGTTGAGACCGACTCCCCGTATCTCGCCCCGGTCCCACACCGTGGTCGACAAAATCAGCCCGCCTATGTGCGCGAGGTGGCCGAGCACCTCGCGGAGCTTCGGGATATGCGCTTTGATGAACTCGCCGAGGCCACCACGCAGAACTTCTTCAGGCTCTTTAGGAGCGCGCGGGACAGGCGGGATTGATGGCTGGGGTGGTGTTCGGAGGCGGCGCCTACCGGGAGTTGAGGCAGGCAAGTGCCCGATCGAGCTTGGCCCTTGGCGTATAAAAATGCGGCGAGAAGCGGATCGCGCCTTGCCGGAGCGCGCAGACGACACCGGATTTGCTGAGCCGATGATAGAGCGCCTCGACATCCGCCCTCGTCGGGCGAAAGCTGACGATGCCTGCATAACGCCCGGGCTCATTCGGCGTTCGCACGCTAAAGTTGCTTTCTGACTCAATAAAATCAAAAATATAGGATGAATTCTTAATAACACTTCTCTCTATTTCTTCCATCCCGATCTCGTGAATGAGGGACAGACTGGCAGACAGGGCATGGGCGCCCAGCAGGTTGGGGCTACCACATTCAAAACGCCGCGCTGTGGCGGACACTTGCCAGTCTTGACGGTCGTACTCAAGGTAGTGCTCCGTCATATGCCAGCCATATTCCATGAGCTTCAGGCGCTCGCGCAAGGCCTTGCGGCAATAGAATAGGGCCAATCCCTCGGGGCCCATCATCCATTTGTGCCCATCCGCGACGACGAAATCCGCATCAATCGCCTGGACATCAAGCCGCACCGCGGCGAGGCTCTGAATGGCATCGACGCAAAATAAGATGCCGTTTTCGCGGCAGAATGTGCCAAGTTCCCCAAGATCGAGGCGGATCCCAGAGCCGTATTGCACGGAGCTTACGGTGAGAAGGCCCGTGTGTGCGTCACAGGCTGCCATAATGGCCGCTTCAGGGGCATCTAAGCCCTGGATCGGGACTTGGCGAAATTCAACGCCATAGCGGGCAAGCGCTTGCCAGACGATACGATTTGACGAAAATTCCTGGTCGCTGGAGACCACGTTCTCACCGCGCTGCCACTCCATCCCGCCCGCGATAAATGAAAGGCCCTCGGACGTATTCTTAAGGAGCGCAATGTCGTCAGACGAAGGGGCGTTGATAAGGCAGGCTAGCTGCTCCCGCAGCCTTGTCTCCTCGGCAATCCACTGCGCATAGTTGAGCGAACCCTGCTCGAGGTTTTCCCTGGCGAAGGCCTCCACGGCGAGCACCGCACGCCGCGGCCACGGCGAGACCCCCGCGTGATTAAGATAGATAATCTCATCCGTTTGGGGGAATTCCTCCTCCAAACTCACGCTGGCCATGATGGTTGCAATCGTTGCATACGGGGGGCTGGGTTGGCATTCTAGCAGGGAAGCGCATTCGGGGGAGATCTGGATGACTTCGCATAATGTATATTATGTTAAATTACCAACGTGCCCACGGATCCGAGCTCATTCACCCCCATCCCCACCGCACCAATATAAGATAAGCCGTCGATCGCGGCCGGCCGGTTTTGTCTGCATCATACGGATAAGGCGCGATCCCAGTTCCGGCCATGTGTAGGGAGCCTGAAACTTCGTCAATACAATCGGCTACAATGTTCTTTGACTGAATTAAGTTAGGTTTGGGCACAAGGGTCTGCCTCTCGCGACGGCCCTTTGGGGTTCAAAAGAATAAGCGGATGGTGCAAGCCTACCAACAAGGGGCTAATGGCCCCGTTTGGATGAAACTCATCGGCGCCGCGACGCTGCTCGTCACCATCTACGTGCCAGCGCTTCCCGCCGCCCCCCTCGCCCCGGATACCCCATTAACAACGAACGAGGACGCCACGGCTACCTCCAGCGACCCCAAGGAACCGTCCCCCACAGAATCTTTGTCGGCGCCCGAGGCCGTACCAACACCTGAAACAGGCCCGCCACAGGGCGATGAATCAGCGCCGGGTGGCCCAGAGCCCTACGTCGACCAGCTGATTAGCGAAGAACTCCTAGCAGAAGAATTAGAAGCCGAAGAAGCCGTGGTCCCCGGCGTAGGCAGGGAATTCCTGATCACGGAATATCGCTTTTTTAACCAAACCATCACCGACGTTGCCCCAGAGTATGAAAACGGCCTTGCTGCCTTTTGGCGGCGCGAGACGCTCGATTACGGGACCCTGAGCGTGGATGTGCTCGGCAAATACGTCATCAACGACTCGACCGAGAACGGCGAGGATCGCCTTGGTGACAGCTTTACACTCCGCCAGGAGGAGTTTGCGTTGACTAACCGGCTGCAGATGGATAATTTTCTTGGCGACGCCCGTGCCGTCACAAATCCGCTCATCAGCCAGACCTTCCGGTTCAACCTGCCCTCTTCTATCATCCGTGGTGGCAGCAGCGCCGTCTACAGCGAAAACACGGAGTTTCGCGTCACCGGCGGCCTGGTTGGCCGCCTGGACGGTGTCGCGATCCCCACGTTCGAGAACCTGGGCGACACCCTCTGGGGTCTTGGCGTAACCCATGGCTTTGAGAAGAACTGGAGCGTTGGGCTCCAGGGTTGGTCCTTGAACGATAACCCGGTCATACCCAATCACGAAAGCGTCGCAGGTGGGATCGAATATGCCAGTGACGAAGCGCGTCAACGCCATCAATTACACAGCCTCTATGACACCACCGGCCACTTGGGCTTTTGGTACGATGGGGACAGCTGGATAGAGCGCTGGCGGCACCGCTATGGGCTGTTTCGCTTCGACCCCGCCCTCTTGTGGACCGACGTGCAGATCGCCAACGACCGGGAGGGCCTCTACTGGCGCGCCGAAAACCGTACCTTCCGCCGTGACTGGACCACCGGCATCGACTACGTAAAGACCAATATCGACGCCAATCCGACGCTTGCAGGGCAAAAACTCGGCACAGGCTTTCTAAGCACCGCCTGGCGTGTGCGCCGCAGGACACAGCTCGGGGGCATCGCGAATCTCGCTTTGCAAAGATCCGGCGCAGGGCTGCCCTCGAACGGAAGCGACACCTACCAGCTCACGGGCTTTCTTGATCAGGGCACCCGGTTGGGTCAGAGTCGCCTGCAGTTGGTCTTCGGCGAAGCCTTTATTGATCAGGATCCGGACGTTCAGAACTACCAGATCACCTGGGATCAGGAATGGGCGGTCCCGGCGACCCACAGGCTGGGGACCACCGTGTCGTTCGAGCGCGAGGAGGAGGATGGGGATGAGACCAACCGCACGAGGCTCCAGGGGACCTACGCGCGCGACATCACGACGAACCTGAATGTCAATGGCAGCGCCAACTTGGTGGTTACCGACGGTGATTCCGCCGGCGATGGCCGCGATCTGAACGTCAATCTCGGGCTATTCTGGCAATTGCTGCGCAACTGGTCGGCGAATTTCTCCATCAACTACGACCGTAATCTCGTGGAGCCGCCGGGCGTGGCTCGCCTGACGCTGGAGAACGCCCGGATATTCTTTACGCTACGGCGCACCCAGGAGACAGGCAGTGCCCCGGCGGTCTACGGCAGACAGACGGGCCAACACGGCACGGGGCGCGTTGCCGGCCGGGTCTTCCTGGATGAGAGTCGTGACGGCAGATGGCAGCCTAATGAACCTGGCGTTGCGGGTCTTAGCGTCTATCTGGATGGGCGTTTCGCCGGCCAGACAGACAAAGATGGCCTTTATTCCGTCGGGCCGGTGGCCGCCGGAGAGCACCAGGTATTCATTGCCCTTGAAGACGTGCCGCTTCCCTGGGGGCTCACGGAGGAGACGCCGAGGCGCTTTGACGTGCAGGTGCGCCAGCAAGCCGAGGTGAATTTCCCTCTGGAAAGGCTCAACCAGTGACGCAGAGCCCCCCCCTTCCCTATTGCAAGACGGTATCGATATTGACGCTGCCGCCGTCCCACTCGATGGGCCCCTTGAGTTTCATAGGCACCTTAAACTCGACGGCCTTTTGGGTGTTCTCGATGTCCGCCGGCCAAAGCGGTATCGCCCGGGTCTCTCCCGGCAGGATGGGAGAGGGTGAAACCACGAGGTCAAGCAACTGACCGTTGGCATCCTCGGCCTCCAAAAGCCCGGCCGGGCGCCCGTGCGCATTGCCGGCATTGTGAAACACGGCGACCGGTGTCTGGCGGCCGTTTACCTCTTCCAGGCGCACCTCCTTGAACTCAAGCGCCGGCTTCGCATCGCCGACAGCGACGTAGACCACCACCGCGACCTGTCCGGCAATCGGAAAGCGAATATCCCCCGTCTCGGCAAAGATGTCTGTCTCCGGTGGCAGGGCAATGAGCAGCGCAAAGCGGCACTCGCCGGAAGGCGCATCCGGCGGGATCTGGACCTCAAAGCGATAGTTCTTGCGTCCATTGGGGGGAAGTTTCACACGCAGCCGTTCGATGCGCACCCAGGGACGGCAGCTACCTGGCTGCAGCGCCTCTGGATGGACGATGACGCCCCCTTGCGGATTGATGTCCCAATCGGCCGTGCGTAGCACATACTCCGCAACGCCGTTCCCGGTGTTGCCGATCTGCACCACGTCCCGGACTTTCTCACCGGGCTTGCCCCGCATTTCAAAGCGCGGCGGCGAGACAAGGGCGGCAAAATCAGCGGCCTCAGCGGCAAAAAGCACCTGCGGGACAATCAAAGCGGCAACGAGCAAGGGGAGTCCCCAGGTGCCGGGATACCGAGCCCTTCCAGCGCAAATGTCAGTCAAGGTCGATCTCATAGATCGGGTCAAAGCTAAAGGGTTCAGTGAGGTCGCGGGAATCAATATACATGGTAAAGTCGAATATATCCGTCATCAGGGGCCCTGGGATCGTGCCTTGGAAGATCTGCGCCCGATTACCCGCGACCACAGTCCCGGCAGCAAAGACGCCCTGGGTCTTCCACTCCATGCGCAGCGCGTTGGCGCTCTTCAGCCCCCGGATGTTGCCCGGCAGGCGCAGAAAGATGCGACCGGCCTCGCCCACAAAGCGCGAGGTGTCGAGGCGGATCTCAACGCCCGCGGCGCGCGCCACCACGGTGTTGAATTCCTCGTCCGTGAGTGGTCGGTTAGGATTCTCCTCGCCGAACCACTCCACCCTTGCCGCGATCAGTTGCTGGGGGGATGCCTGGTCGCTGAGGCGCTCAGTTGCAGGGGCCGCAAGCGCCCCATGCGCTACGAGCAGGATGGGACAGAAGAGGAGCACGGAACTCTTCATGGCACACTCAGCGTATACGTCACGCGACCGGTGTAGGTGCCAGACGCGTACACCTGGGTGTTCCGGTAAAAGAAGGTGTGATCATTAAAAATTTGACGGTTATTCAGGAACGACATCAGCGTCTGTACCCCGCCAGTAAACTGGCCCGAGGGGATATCGGGATCGGAGGCGTTCCAGCGGATCTCGGTAAACGGGATCGTGCCGCCTGCGCCGTTATTGAGCGGTGTGGAGGAGTTCGCCGTGAGGGTTGCGGTACGGGAATTGGCTGGCGCTGCCCGGAACTCGACACTTACCAGAATGGGCGTGGCGTTCATGATCTCCGTACCATCCCCGACGTTGGCGGCGGGGACCACAAAACTGACCAGATTGATGGTGCCCCCGGGCGAGCCCACCCGGATGATGATTCGGGCGGGCGTGCGATTGCCCAGGATAATCGTCACTCCGTGGGCGGGGACGGCCAGGATCAAAGCCAACAACGCCAAAATGATTCGCAGACGCATCGGATTATTAAAGCAGCACAAGGGGCCCCCGTCGAGCCCGCCTGCAGTTGCCTTTCGGGCCTCGTGCTGTCTGCTCCCCCATCGTGCGTTCAGGGAACAGCGACGGTATAGAGGGCAACATCCGCGCTCTGGGGTTGCAGGCCGGGGCCGGATACGAGCTCAAAGGACAAGCCATCCCGCTGGCCGCTGAGCAAAAGTCCCTCACGCTCGCGGATGCCCACATAGGTGAAGGCTTCACCACCCGCGGTGACGGTCACTAATCCGGAATTGGCGAGAATGTGGGGTAGTGCGGTGTCATCCCCTGATGAGGGGAAGCTCACCTTCAAGAGCTTCGGGATGGTGATCTGGAAGTCAATGTGGACGCTCGTTCGCGGCGGGTTACGCGGCTCGCCGCTTCCTAGGATCACACTCCCTTGCTCAGCATAGGCAGCGGTCGGTGCTCTGCTCGCTCCGAGTGCGCAGACGAGGCAAAGCGCCAGAGCGTGCAGCCGATGGGTCCTTTTCAATCGCATTGCCCGGGGCCCTCAAGCCGACTCCGATAGGCATAGGAGGCGCACCTCTCGCACTTCAGTTCACCGGAAAACGGGGAACACGGCTCGCCCGCCTAGTTAGGGGCGGGCGCTGCCGTTATCAGGGCGTGCTTGCAGTGTAGGTCACCCGGCCACCGTTCGCGGACGTACCGTAGGTACCGGAATCGTAGACCGCCGTATTGTCATACGTGTAGGTCCACTGGGCGCTGCGATTGGTGACGTTGCCGCTATTTAGGACCGGCGCCGAGGTATTGCCGCCCGCATTGGATAAGGTCGGTGCCGGCAGGTTACCGTCATTCGTCGCCGTCAAGATCTCGGTATAGGGAATGGTGGCACCCGCGCCGTTGCTTAAGCCCGCACCACCGCTGTTGTTGCTCTCAGTGATGGTGACCTGACCCGCGTTGCTGCGCACGGCGGCCGTCACGACGCCACCGCCGATGTCACCGCCAGTACCCGCGACATTCGTGCCGTCACCGACGTTTGTGTCCGGCACATTGAAATCCACTAAATTGATGGTGGCACCGGTCGAGCCGACTCGAAAGTTCAGAAACCGCGGTATCTGAACCGAAAAGTCAAGGCGGGCCGCCGTAGACAAGGGGCCCGCGCCACTAGCCTGGGTTTGCTCCGATTTCGCCACCTGCGGTAACCCCATCGCCGCTACCAGAGCCGTGGTGGTCATGACTGTTTTAAGTTTAAGTTTCATGGTCCTCCTCTTCAATTTATTTAAGTTTCAGCTCAATCGCCTTGGGGGCGGCTCGCAAGCCGCGCCACCTTGGCACCTGAAAAATTGCCGCAAGAACCGTTACGGCTCAAAGAACGTACGGGGCCGAGAATGTGTTCATGCATCTCAGATACCCAGAATGCCTACAGGTAAGCTCGTTTCCCGCCTCCCGAGGTGCTACGCCTTAAAGCGTAGGAGAGCGCCGAACTTGAGAGGAGATAAATTCTTTATATTTGTGAGGCTTATCACACCTTCTTCATAATTATTGTGATTGAGTTCACATTTTGGCGAGCAGAGAAAGCCGACCCACGAGCCCCTTGAGAGGACATACCCCGCCCAGTAGACTGGCCTGGGAGGCAACAGACGGTAGGATTGTCTGCAGCACGCCCGGGCCCAGTGGGCCCCATAGCCAACGAGGGCGTCTGGATGTTGGCGCTGGCCGCCGTGATTCAAGGAGTTAGGGGCGCAATCCGGTTCTTGCGCCGTGCCGGAAGCTGCGCCCATAAAAACAAACCCGGGCAGAACTTGGCAAACTGGGCAACCCGCGTCGCGCGCTGGCGGGCATTTCTGTCTCGATGCTCCTCATGATGAGCTTTCAGGCCCACGCGGAGGGAAGTAGCGCACCGGGCGGCGCCGAGGGGCTGACGACGTCCGTGCAGGTGGATCTTCGAATCACCATTCTGGAACGCCTGGAAGTGCTGTCAGGCCCAGGTGAGGATGACGTTGCCCCCCAATTTCTAACCAATGCGGGGCCACTGAGCATCACGACGAACGCCTCAACTGCCTATGTAGGCACCACCAAGGCCGATTCCCACACCCTCGGTGGCATCGGCGCGCGCACGCCTACCGGTGCACTGTCAAACCGCTACACGGTGGCAAGTCCCTAACTTCTCGGGATACTCTTTCAACCGTTAGCGGTTGACTCATGCGGCGAGTTGAGGGATACCCTGCGAGGGCAGTCTGTGTGCCCCTTCCCCTCCCCTACACGCTCAATTCAGCACCAAGATCTCACCGACGAGGGTCGCTCGTTGGGGCGTTTTGCACAAGCCAAACGACAACGGTAAGATACCTGCGGCGGCTCGGCATCATTTAGTTGAATGTCGCAAACAAAAAGCGAACGGCAAAGACGTACGCCGGATAAATTGTGCGATCCCTTTAAACCCCAGCAAAGCAATGCGAAAAAAAGCGCGTGACCTTGGCGGCTTACCCCCGTCTTTCACCGATACGTCGGGGGCCATCACAAAACTCAACGAACACGCGCGAACCAATCTCCGGCACCTCGATGATGGGCTGCATCAACACTGGTGCCTAGGCAGAAACATCATTTTGAACTGGTGCCCCAGAGAAACGGGTTTAGACGTGCTTGTGGTGCCCCATTATTTGATTGCGACCTTTCTAGCGACCCATCCGTCGATCCCAGACCAAGAGTCCTTATTTGGAGCCAACGCACCGGGTGCACGTCGCTCTGGAGAGACGTTCGTGCGTAATCTGATTACCGGGACGAGGCAAGCCAGCCCAGAAACACTCGAACGTATTGCACAGTTATTCCAACTTGAGGCGACTCATATAAAGCTTCCTTTTCCGCTCAATGACGGAAGCCTTGATGCGGGACTCATCGATGAGATTATCAGGCGATATAGCTTCAGCTATGTGGAGAACCGTGCCGTTGCATTGTTTGATATTTCGGAGTTCTCCCTCTATGAGCCGTTCGATCAAATGACTCAGTTAAATAGCCTAGCCTATTCGGCTAACTCGGCACATAGCAAGATGCTTAATAAAAAGATCACGATCGATTTCGCGCGTTCTACTACCGGTGATGGGTTTTATATATGGAACCGAGACAGCAGCATAAAGGGAAATATGAATCTGTATCACTTTATGCATCTCATTCTCGCCGATAATGCAATTGCGAGGAGCAAATCCAAGGGAAATACCACGCCTGTATTAAAAACAGCATTTCATATAGGCAGTGATTACGAATTCTACCAAGCAGAAGGTCTTCATCCCACGATGTACAATTACATCGTAGGTGATGTCACGATAGAACTAGCACGAATAGTGGACTACGCCTTACCGGGGCAGATCTTGGTGGGCAACTTTAAAACGAAAATCGCAGATTCAGATCGTCCAGACGCAAAGTTGCTTGGCATTGATACGGTGAGTTTCATTGATAGGTTGCAAGGAAGTCTATCAAAGCTCCGTGGCATCGAGCTTTCAGGCGAAAAGATCGAATCAATCAAGTGTTACCTGACCGGCCGACGAGGTAAGGATGGCAGATTCAAAATTAGCAAATACCAGATAACCGACAAGCATGCCATTACAAGGAATGTTTATAACGCGAAAATTAACATCTATCGCGCAGGTGGAGAGCCAATCTTCCTTGGGATCCAAGAAAAGGACGTTGCGCACTCTCGTATAGTCAATCATGCTCCCGGCTAAAGCGATTGCGATGAGCGACAGTTCCTCGTGTTCTATACGGCATAAGCACTGTCATCTGAAGTTCTTAATCACTATTGATGGCGTTGGCTATTGCGGCGTGCTCTGACCGCGATTGTGTTCCTCCAACCAGCTCAGAAAACTCGGGACTTCTAGGGGCCGGCTGATGTAATAGCCCTGACACTCCTGGCAGCCAAGCCCAGCCAGCCACTCATAGGTGGACTGATCTTCCACCCCCTCAGCGACGACTTTCAAGTCGAGGCTTCGCGCCAGTTCAATAGTCGAGCGCACGATTGTGGCGGCTTCGTTGCTCTTTCTCGCTTCCATAACGAAGGATTTATCAACCTTGAGCTCGCGGAAAGGCAATCGGTACAACTGAACGAGGGATGAGTAGCCCGTTCCGAAATCACCAATACAAAGCTGCACACCCTTCAGCCTGAGCCGGGCGAGGATATCCATGGTCGATGCCGGGCTTGCCATCGCACCACTCTCGGAAACCTCCAAAACCAACCGTTGGGGGCCAAAGTGATAGGCATCAAGGATCTGTGTCACACAATCTGGCAGATCCAGGTCGTTTAGCATCTTGGCGGATAGCTTGACCGCAAGCGTGAGTCCCGGCACCCGAGTCTGCCACATCAGGACATCCTGCACCGCTGTCTCAAGGACCTTGTACGTTAACGGTGTAATAAGCCCCGTCTCCTCTGCCAATGGGATAAAATCGTTCGGAAATACTAACTCTCCCCGCGGATGCCACCAGCGCGCGAGCGCCTTGACCCCCACGATTTGGCGCGAAGCAACGTTGACCTTTGCCTGGTAACAGACAAGTATTTCGTTACGTTCGATCGCTCGCGCGAGGTCAGTCTTGGTGAGGGAACTCGGTTTTTGCTGATCGGATTTACGGTCCTGATACTGTCCTCTGAGTAGCGCCTTGATCTCATCGACATTGATCGGCTTTGTTAACAAGCCGACGATATTGAGGCCGAGCGACTTTCCAAGCCGTTCCGTCGTGGCAATCACGCTTTTGTCTACACCGCTGACCAATATGATCGAAGCCTTGGCACGTTGGCCCACCAAATACCGCATGAGCTCCACGCCATCGAGCTTTGGCATCTGCAGGTCAAGCAGGATAATATCGGGTTCAAATCCACCGTAGGCCGATTCAAATTGGCTCGAGTTGTCAATGGCAAAGGCTTCAAAACCCAGTCCCTCTGCCACACGCTTAAACAGACGGCAGACCCTGGGATCATCGTCCATGATCAAGACACGGTTTCCGGGCATATTCATGACCCTCCCCTATTCACCCCAGCAGGTCTTAGTGCCATTTATGCTAGGCAGTGATCAGTCTAAGGCGGTCCCTGTCGCCTTAGCCTATTGATGCAATTTTAGTCCCGAATGGCAACGATCGGAGCAGGCCATCAACGGAAACTAGCTTAGGTGTCCAGCGCCGCCCGAATCAGGTGAGCAAGTTCCTCTTTTGAGTAGGGTTTCTTGAGTACAGGGAACGCATCAGGATACAATCCACGCACATCACCCTGACCCTTGCTAAAGCCCGTTGTCAGCACGACCTTCAATCGAGGACGCTTTTCCACTGCCCAACTCACCAGTTCCCGACCGTTAATCCCCCCTGGCATCAGAATGTCGCTGAACAAAAGGTTAACTGAATGTTCTGACAGCAGGATTTTAATTGCCGAGGGGGCGTTCTCCGCCTCCAACACGCGGTAGCCGAGGCTCTGTAGACTACGTACAGCGAGCCGACGAACTCGCGCTTCGTCTTCAGCAACCAAGATCGTCTCAGTCCCGCGCGGCAAGGCAGATGAAGTGTCTGCTTCGATAGCGGCATCGACATCAACAGCCGATTCAGGGAGCACGATAGTCACACTCGTCCCCTCGCCCTTTACGCTTATGATGCGCAGTCCACCACCCGACTGCCTCGCAAACCCGTACACCATGCTGAGCCCAAGGCCACTGCCTTTCCCGGGTTCCTTCGTCGTAAAAAATGGCTCACAAACATGCGCAATCATTTCTTTTGGTATCCCTACCCCGTTGTCCGACAGAGTAATCGCAACATATTTACCCGGTTCGATCTCTGAAAATTCAGTAGCCGCATTGGCTCCGATGGTGATTCGCGAGGTTTCGATTGTGAGCGTGCCACCCTCCAGCATCGCATCCCGAGCGTTAATTGCAAGATTAAGTAATGCAGTTTCGCATTGGCTCGGATCAACGACCGCCGCTGATACGTCCTTACCTAATTTGATATTCAAATCGATCGCCTCGCCCAGAGTACGGCTTAGTAGCCGTGCAAAATTTTCAACGACTTCATTGATGTTCACGCGCTGAGGCTTCAGAGACTGTTTACGTGAAAAGGCCAGCAGGCGTTGGGTTAGTTGCGACCCGTCGCGAGCTGCCGAGAGCGCATCATCAATTAATTTATTTGTCTCCTCGTCCGAATCACCGCCAATCTCCTCCTTGAGCAAGCCAAGATTACCCGTGATGATAGTTAACAAGTTGTTAAAATCATGGGCAATACCACCGGTAAGCTGCCCCATGGCCTCCATTTTCTGTGCATGGAGAAGCTGTGCATCTTTTTCCGTCTGCTCAGTGATATTCACCATAACTCCGCGGAGCATAATGGGAGTTTCGTCACTCCGAACCACACTAACGAAATCTCGGATCCAGATCGTCCTGCCATCAGCAGTGAGCATCCGGTACTTAACATCGTGATCCTGCCTGAGTGTCAACTCGGATTTATAGTATTCAACAATCAAAGCTTGATCTTCTGGATGCACGTGGTTCAGCCAGAAATCCTTTTGGTACCAGTCGTCCAACGAATAGCCAAAGGTTGCAACCGCTTGTGGTCCGATATAGGTCGTCTGCCAGGAAAAAAGGTCCATCTCCCACGGGATCACACGCGTCGCTTCCACTAGCGATCGGTATCGTTCCTCACTCTTACGCAGCGCTTCTTCCGCCTGCTTGTGCTCGGACAATTCACGCTGAGCGGCCTGATAGAGCCTGCGGTTTTGCGCAAGTAAGGACTGTTTTTCAACAGCATCCTTGACCTTAGCCAAGACCTGCTCGAGGTCCAAGGGTTTGGTGATGTACGCCGAGGCGCCTTTATTTATAGCCCCTACCGCGCTTTCCAGCGACGCGTACCCGGTGATCATAATGAGTGCCGTGTCAGGCGATTGGTTCTTAAAATGCGCAAGAAGGTCGACGCCTTCCATATCAGGCAGTCTGACATCGACTAATGTGACGTTGAATTTCCTTTCTCGCGCGTTATCCAAGGCCTCGCGCGCCGAAGAAGCAGTTGCCACTTCGTAACCCTTATTTGAAAATACAAGGGCGAGGCTCCGGCGGGTCCCTTCGTCATCATCAACAATCAGGACGCTCGCCTTGTCGCTCATATCGCCTGTCCGATGAATTAATGTATTGCGGGGTTCGAGGGGTATAAGTCAAACAATCTCCAGCAAGATTCCAAAAGCGTGTCCGTTTTATTCCGAACTTTCGTTACTTCATCAAATCTACGACCAACAAGAATGCACTTGCGTAGATGAACTTAGCAGACGATGCATTTTTACTGTGCCCTCTCAATAACGGCGATCACCCGTTCAATATCCAATGGTTTGTAGAGAATACCGTAGGCGCCTTCTTGAAGCGCTTCATCTACCAGGTCGTCCACAGCGTACGCGGTCATCATGACCACGACCGCACCAGGCCGGATGCGTTTGATACCTCGATACGCCGCTACACCATCCATCGAAGGCATCTTAATGTCCATAAAGACCGTGTCAAAAGGCCTTTCAGTCATCATGGCAATCGCCTCCGGCCCGTCCTTAGCGGTGGTAACGGCGTAGCCCTTTCGCCGCAGGACAAGCGACATTGATTTACCAAGGTTGACGTCGTCATCGACGATCAGGATACTGGTTTTTCCGTTTTCTCCGTTAATTGGAGTGCTCCTGTGTTTCACCGCGTGGCAACTTCACAGTGAAGGTGCTGCCCGTGCCGACCTCACTTGTCACCTCGATGGTGCCATTATGCCGTTCCACCAGAGTCTTAACGACTGCCAGACCGAGTCCAATCCCTTTGGCCTTGGTCGTGAAGAGCGGCTCGTAGATCCTGTCTAAGTTTTCCTTGGCGATACCTTCTCCGGTATCCGCAATGATCACAGCTACCCACCCCGGCTCGGTGGCTTCGGTTTTTACGACCAACCGCCCACCGTTCGGCATTGCCTGACGAGCATTATGGAAAAGATTTCGGAACACCTGGGAGAGTTGATACGGATCGACCAAGACAGGCGGAAGCTCCTGAGCCAGCGTGCAGGTCACCCGAATATTGACTGGTACGGAGATGCGAGCCAACGTTTCTTGAATTAGGTCGTTGACATCCACTTTCTCTCGCGTCGGTGTTCGAGGGCGGGCAAAATCAAGCAGGCTGCTAATGATTCGCTCGGAGATCGCCACCTCATTCTTTAGCACGTCCAGCGCCTCTTTTTCCTCAGAATCGGGCTGTTCAATTGCCAAATTAAGAAAG
>JAKEHO010000046.1 GCA_022614965.1 Gammaproteobacteria bacterium | reverse complement strand
TTCAAACAGCAGATTACCGCTGCCTTGAACGACGCCGACCGCCATCGGCCGACGATCTTAAAGTATTGTGGACTGCAAGTTAATAATTGAAAGACCATAAGCTTGTCGGACATCAAACAGCATCACCACCTGAAAATTCAATCCAAGTGCCGGCATTCAATTCTTTTGCTTTTCTGTATAGGTATTCTGCGACTGCAAGATCCTCAATGGCCAAGCCCAGAGATTTGAACAATGTGATCTCCTCCGTTGAAGTCCGACCCGCTTTCTCTCCTGTAAGAACTTCGCCAATCTCGGCACGAATATGATCCGGGCCAATTGCGCCTTCACGCAATGCGAAGAGGTAGTCGCCGGCCTCGTTGGTAGTTGATTCCCGGCGGTCCACAAATAGGGTCGATGCTACCATCGTCGCCGTGTCTACCTCGCGTGCGTTTGGAGTGCTCGACCCTACGACATTCAAGTGAACTCCGGGTGAGATCGATTCGCGCCTGACGATTGGCTCTTTCGCGGTGGTCACGGTGACAATCAAGTCTGCATCCTCTAAAGCCTTTTCGACAGTTTCAACTGGTTCCAGCGGGAATTGAACGCTCCGTTGCATCTCTTCAGTAAACCGTCGTACGTGCTCAACGTTCCGGCTCGCTATGCGACAACGCCTGATGGATCGAACCTGAGACATCGCTGCCAAATGCGTGCGCGCTTGCACACCGGCGCCGATGATTGCGAGGTTGCAGGCATCCTCTCGCGCGAGCAAGTCAGTCGCCACACCTGAGACAGCGGCTGTGCGAATAGCGGTGATCGCTGAAGCATTCATCATCGCCAGCAACTCACCGGTCTCCGCGCTAAAAAGCAGCACAGCTCCCTGGTGCGCATCCTTGCCCTTAGCTGGATTTCCAGGAAATACGCAAATTGCTTTCAAACCGTAGGCAGCGTGATCGCCAGAGATGTATGACGGCATTAATCCCATAACACCCGCGGCGCCGGGTGGCCGAGTAATTGTCCTTAACGGCTGATAAGCCTCCCCGGCAGCGAGCTTGATCAGAGCCTCACGCATTAGCTTGATACACTCTTTCATCGGAAGGAGTTCTACAACTTTATCGTGATTTAGGATCAGAATCTTCATAGTGCTCTATCGCATCAGAGGAATCTCACATTCTCACCCATAGCTAAGCACGCCTTTGCTGGCAAACTTTGGGCAATAGTTCACCATCAAATAGCTCTCGTCAGTACTCTTCTCGGTGGCAGCTACACAATGGTGGAGTCAAAATGAATATAACTCAGGAATCTTATAACCTGCGGTTAGTTCCTATGTAATTCTGCTTTTTGCGATCATGTTTGTCGGTGTCGCGGGACGCGGGATTGCCCAATCGCTCACTTACCCAATACCATTGTAGTAACGGGAGAATCAAGACGCTGCAACAACAAGGATCGGGTCTGGTGCGTGCAGGACTGACAGCTCCGATTCATTAAAAAAGCTCCGTGAACCAGATTAGGCAATGCCAAGGCTGCACTTTCATTACGACTTCAGCAATTAGAACCGTTTCACACCTCAAGGATGCACTCCAATGAATTTCCAACAAGCAACACTCATTTTCGGACTGGTTCTTATTAATCTCTTGACGGAGAGTACCGCGGGTTTGTTGACAAGGCTTCGAGGGCTGTTCGCTTCCCCATCTTGATGTCGCCAATAATACGAATTTCTCAGCCGCCGCTGATTGCCGGGACGATCGAAATCTCAGATCCTGGTGAAATGCGACTCGTAAGTCCGCCTGTGAATCGAACATCCTCGTCGCCGATAAAAATATTGATATGTTCGCGAATTTCTCCTTGCTCCGTTGCAACGCGATCTCGAAGGCCTGGGTATAGTATCCAGAGAGCCGACAAGGCGTCGGCCAACATAGTAGGCGAGTTTGCGATCTTGACTTCGCTGTGCCCGTCTGTAAATTCGCGCAAAGGCGCCGGGATGTGAAAAGTTACTGGCACGATCACCTTTTTGATCGACGCGATTTGGTTGCTGCGACACGCTTCACTCGAGATGAAGTAGCGACTGATGACGCTTTAGCGGACTTTGGCACTGAACGAAGGGAGGCGGCGTCGATAACTGCACTGCGGACACAGACTACAGGTGGTAGCCCTTCGAGGATCTTCTGCCACGTCTTTCCTTCATCGATCGAGCCAAAGAGCTTCCCGCTTCGTGTACCGAAATAAATTCCGACCGGATCGAATGAATCTACTGCCATAGCATCTCGCAAAATCGTCTCGTGAGCTCCCTTTTGTGGCAAGCCCCGCATGAGCGCTTCCCATGAGGCACCGGCGTTTCGCGTTCGATAAATGCGCAAACGTCCGTCGCAAGTGCAGCGAAACTCATCGGACTCAACTGGAACGATATAAACGCAGTTCGGGTTCCTGGGGTGCATCACCATCGCAAAACCAAAATCGGACGGCACTCCGTTAGCTATTTCCGTCCACGTCTCGGCATGGTCGTCAGAGCGATACAAGCCCCAATGATTTTGCAGAAAGAGACGTTCGGGACGAGTGGGGTGCATTACAATCTTGTGTACACATTGCCCGAACTCTGGGTATTTGACAGGCATGAACGTAACCCGGATGCCTCGGTTCTGCGCCGTCCAGGTAGATCCGCCATTGTCTGTGCGGTAAACGCCACCGGCTGAGATTGCCACATAGATGCGCTGGTTATCGGTGGGATCGAGAACAATGGTGTGTAAGGCCAAGCCGCCGTTCCCTGGCATCCAGCGGTGTCGGTGCGGATGATCGAATAGACCACGTACTATGGACCATGTCTTCCCTCCGTCGCGAGTTTCGAAAAGTGCGGCTGGTTCTACCCCGCAATAGAGAACCTTAGGTTCGTCTGGTCGGCCGAGCGATATCTGCCAGATGTTCTTCAGCGAAACGCCGCTTTCGCTGGGGAAGCGAATCGCAGCTTCCTGAGGATTGGTCCAGCTCTTCCCGAAATCGTCGCTGGAACGCAGCTGCGTTCCCCAAACACCCTGTGTCGAAGCCCACATGCGGCGTCGTCCCTCACGTCCGTCATAGGCCATCGCGTAAACAGCCTGGCCATGGAAATATGGACCGCCAACTTTCCAACGCTTGCGCTGAGCGTTCGACTGAAGGAGAAACGCCCCTTTTGTGGTTCCCACCAACAAAAGAAAGTCTCCTTTCCGGACTTGAACGTGTTGCACGCCGTGGAAGACCGTCGTTGTGGGTCCGCTTCGATCGACACCCGGATCACTGGAAATGATCGCAGCAGACTGAACAGCTTCCAAGGCTGCCTGAACTTCTCCGGCGCGTTGATATCGCTGCATCGGCTCCTTGGCAAGGCAGCGTTGGATCACGGCCCAGAGACCGGGGGGTACCGGAGGGCCGAGCGGCTTAGGTATTTCGCGCATGATTCCCGAGCTAATCTCGAAAGGAGTGCGTCCTTCAAATGGCAGACGTCCGGAAGCCGCTCCATAGAGCACAATTCCGAGAGCCCATAAATCACTGCGATAGTCGGCTCCCTCGCCGCGCAAAACTTCGGGCGCCATATACGGCAAGGTACCGCTTACAGTAGATTTCTCCTGCATTGATTCAAAGACCCAGGTAGTACCTTGGGAGACTCCGGTTGCTATCCGTTTGGCTAAGCCAAAGTCGAGGACTTTGACCAGCCCTTCAGACGTGACCGCAATATTTGCGCTCTTTAGATCTCGATGAACGATACCCATGTCATGAGCGCGGACGAGTGCGCTGGCTATCTGGACCCCATACCTCAGAACTGACTCCGCGGGCAATCCCACATCTCCGCTCATTGCGCGCAGAGACTTCCCCTGGACAAACTCCATTACAATGTAGAGTTCGCCGTTGGTCTCGCCGACTTCATAGATAGTGCAAATATTGGGATGAGCAAGAGCGGAAGAAGCGCGGGCTTCGTGAAGCAGATTCTGGCGCGTTGAAGCATCGAGAGTAGTGTCTTTCTTAACCACTTTCAAGGCCACGTCGCGGTGCAATACCTCGTCACGGCCCCGATACACTACTCCCATTCCCCCTTCCCCAATCTTCTCCACGACCTTGTAATGACCAAGCACCTGACCGATCACAGGGTGCTCCTTCCGCAGGCCAATCGAGTCTGTCGAGAAAATGGATCGAAGGATTCGCTAAAAAGGATCTTGGCTTGCATTTGCGTTCTAACGCCTCATCTCGCCCCTTTCGGAGGCAGAAACTTTTGTAGAATTCTTTCTACTCCGGTCAATTTTTTAGATTATTTCGGACAAACCGATTCTATGGGCACACTAGATCTGCGTCAACCGGTCGATAAAGCACGCTTTTCGGTCTGCGATAAGATCGTTGAGAGGATATACAGCTGGTGAGCAGGTAACAAATGGCGAGAGGTAGCGGTAGCGGTGCAGTATTTTCGAGATCTGGTACGGCCTGGCGGGTGAACAATACAAACTGGAGAACTGGGCTGAAGCAGCGAAATCTTTGCGCCAGGTCGCGAGTCTCAACCCAGATTATACGGCCACCTATCAGATGCTGGGCACGGTCCTGGCTAATGCTGGTGACCTTGCTGGAGCACAACAGGCCTGGGGAGATGGTATTGAGGTCGCGGATCGTACCGGCGCGTGGAAGGCCAGGCAACATATGCGCGCCTTGTTGGCGGGCATTGCCGGCGCCGATGAGGCTCCCGGCCCCGACTAGGGGACTGAAATGCCGGTTGAAAATTCCAAGAATGGACGTCGCGGGCCTCTCAAAAGGGCCCGCCTTTTTTACTTCTTCTCACCGCGCACCTGCTTCATTATATTTGTCTCTTCGATGAGCAGCAGCGGCAGCGGCAGTATCCATGTATTCGTGGAATCTTACGACTTTACCATTATGTACTGTGAACACATGGGCAAAGTCACCCCCGAACTCCCTACCAGTAGATTTAACACGCCAAGCGTAATGACCAAGAGCCAC
>JAKEHO010000045.1 GCA_022614965.1 Gammaproteobacteria bacterium | reverse complement strand
GAGTGTGAACGATGCAGTTATGAAGAGAGAGCTAGAAAAAGCTCCGCGAAGCGGTTTAGTGCAACATGCTCTAGGCCCCTGCACCCATAATATTGTCGACTCATTCCCTACGGCGTGCAGGCGGGGTCCAACTGGCACACGCCAACTGCAGAGAAGCCATCGAAGTTGGTAGCTTCAATACTCTTAATCTTTGTCCCGTCCCTGCTCACCCTCCCTGCAATTGCAGGGGGTAGAGAACTTCAATGACCAAGATGACGCCAATCACCATAGTAGCAAAGCAGCGGTCGCGTCAGTTACGCCGCAGTATGACCGAGACGGAAAGGCGGTTGTGGCAGCGGCTGCGTGGGCTTCAGATCGGTGGTTACAAATTTCGGCGACAACATCCCCTCGGGCGTTATATATTGGATTTTGTTTGTCTCGACGCGGGGTTGGTTATCGGGCCAACATGCGGATCACTCGGAGCGTGACGCGATAAGGACAAGGTGGCTAGAGCAGCGGGGGTTGCGGGTATTACGTTTCTGGGATCACGAAGTATGGCACAACATCGAGGACGTCGAAGGAGTCATTGAGCGGGCACTGCTCCTCGGCACTCAAACCCCGTCCCAACCTTCCCCCTTCCAGGGGGAAGGGGTTGAAAGCAAGGGGCTGCAATCTAAGAAGAACGCGTAAGAAAAAATGAGGGGATGCATGAGGGTCTCGCGCTCAAGCTCCGCGTCCAGCCATTTTCCGGTGAAGGGTTTCTTTGGCAGGATAGGGCAGCCGAGCGCGACGCAGTTAAGCGCGAAGTGGACCCGCGGCTCGCCGAGCTTGCGGATGACGTCGTTCTCGTAAGCATAGAGTGACATCGGTATCGCAATCAACAAAATTTTGTCGATGTTGTTTTTGTAAGCGCCTATTCCCTCCCTAAGGAACCCCCGTTACAGTTTCACAGTTCGCGGCCGAATCGGTGCTGGCTCCACCACTACAAGTATCCGTATCGGCGCCTCCATCCATCGTGTCGGCACCGCCCTGGCCATTGAGCGTATCGTTACCAGCCTCGCCTTTGTGGATGTCGTTACCGCTTCCACCGGTCAGCGTATCTCGTCCTGCGCCCCCATTCAGTTCGTCGTTCCCACCCTCTCCCAACAGCCGATCGTTCCCATCCCCGCCGTTGAGAGTGTCCCGACCGTTGCCGCCACAGATCCGATCATTCCCACCGAGGCCATCAATGGTGTCGTTGTTATCCAGACCCAGGATCACATCAACACCGGCCGTACCCGTAATGATGTCGCTGCCTGAAGTGCCGCGAATGGTTACCGCCTGGCTGCTGCATGTACCTAAAGGCGTGGAATCGCAGACATCGCCGACGCCGTCCGTGTCGGTATCAAGCTGGTCTGAATTCGCTTCGGTCGGACAGTTGTCGCAGGCATCCCCTACCCCATCTCCATCCGCATCCGCTTGGTCAGGATTAGGTGTGGTAAGACAATTGTCCGTATCATCCGGAATCCCATCCCCATCGGCATCTAGATTGAGATTTACGGAATTGAACTCACTGAGCTCGGCCATCGCCAAAATGTCGAGTACGGTTATTAAGTATCGGTGGTCAGCGGCGTGACTCGTCATAATTGGGGCGCTGTCAGCCGTAAAAAAGACGGGATCAAAATGGCTTGTCACACCGAAAATATTGAAGGCAAGAGGAATCGTTGTGCCTGGAAACGGGCGCGGCGCGATCACATCAATATCACCATCTGTACTCTCCGCAATGAAGCTTGTATTGCCATTGCTCATGCCCATTGCATGTCCGATCTCATGCAACGCAGTTGTGAGCAGATCAACATGTGTGCCGCCAGATGCAGCATCGCCGATAGCATTGGAGTAGACGCGCCCCACGCTAACTGAGCCTCCCCCAAAATCCAGGAAGGACTCCGTAAAAGTGAGATATTCTTCATTCAGCTGAGGGGTTGGATCTAGATAGTACTTAAAGTGTCCTTCGATCCCGTCATTGTTGAAGAGGATTTCACCTTCTGTCTCGCGGTTGGGTGCTCCACCCTGTGCTATGAGCACATGAGTCCCTCCGCCGACTGGAGCCCATCCGAAATGGAGGATAACCACATGAGGGTCCAGGATAACCTGTTCCCACTGGTCCGCAGCAGCGTTAAAGATATCAACCAGGTTGCCTTCCCCTACCGCATCGGGTGGAGGTGTTCCTCCGATAAAGTCACGGATGATGGTAAGAGCCGAAGCGCTTGGTGCTACTGCGAAAAGAACAGTAAACACCAGAATAATGCTTAAGCCAAATATTCTCGATAGCGAACAAGCTGAACGGTACACGTCCTCAAGTCCTCTTTACTCACGATCGATCGAAGTTTAAAGTCACCAGGTATTGCTGCTGAAAGCTAAACTGTTCGGACAACGACAAACTCCATCATCTCTCTATCCGCTGTCTCAACAGAACCTACGCCAGCGATGGAATGACTCGATGTAAGATCTGTCAAGCACCATGTCTCTTCCTGAAAAGAACACAACGAATATCCTGGATGTATAATCAGCCGTGCAGAGTCTAGAGCGTTTGACCATGCCTGCGTGCAAGTGTTTCAATGGTCTCCAGCAGACGCGTAGAGGAGGGATGATCTGGCATCACGAAGGCCTTCGATTGAGTATCCTCTCTCGCATCCAACCACCGAAAGGCCACGATGCCAGCGTCATCGGCAGCGGAACTCGGCCCAGCCTGTTCGATCTGACGGATCAGACTAGCGATGGCGTCTGGGGATAACCGCCCACTCCTCGTCTCATACTGCTGTTCCTCATTGCTATGGGACTGCAACCGCTTCTTCCATTCAAAATGGCCTTCGACACTGACGTAAAACTCAGCCAGCACACCGGTTGTCAGGCCGCCCGTGTACTTCATCCATAGCACCAGCCTAGGGCTGACTCCGCTGCCTTGGGTATGCACCTCCTCCATAACAGCAGCAAGGTGAGCTTCGGTCGCTTCGAGGAGTTGTTGAGGAATGGCTTCAAACCAATCGCCACCCATCCGCTTCAGAAAGATGACATAGGACTCCCCATCCTCCCACAGCAGTCCCTTGGGTCGCGCGGAAAGTCGTTGGCCGGTTTCGTCGTTGCCCTTAAGTGTCTGCTCCACATGGATCCAGTGGGCTTCCAGATGTTTCTGGGTTAGAGCATGAGGTTTAGGGTCGATGATACCAATCACGCGACCCAGGACAATGAGGTCGGCTTCACTGACAGCTTGAGTGATACTAGAATCCTGCTCGGCTGCTTTGACCACATTCAGCTCGTGCCGGAAAGGATCTATAAAAATGCTGATAAGAAACAAATACAAAAGACAAAGGATAACTTGCCTTTTCACCATCCAATCCTTTTCCTTAATCTCTCGTTTGTGTTTTAAGTACATGCGATGCCATCTTTGAATGAGTTGACAGATACCCAAATTGAGAGGAAAACTGCCAACAGCCCCCTCTCAATAAATGGGCCGTAAATAATTCCGAATGGCCCTCCACCTGGCCTCGGCAGCAGCTCTAAAGCACATGTCATTTCCTATGATTGCCATTCTAAATGCGGTATATCCGCACTCCGGAAGCGTAAACGCCTTCACAGCGCCAAGAATACGAAATGCGCCTTCGCGTGTTCAGTGACTTTTCGCACAAATATTTTGTGACATATTCACGATCTGTCCCGAAAGAAACCCCGCACTTCTCAATGTGTGAACCATGTTCAGGGAGGCCTTTCGGGATCAACAACCAATGCAGGAAGCTACCATTAGGGAGGTTGCAGCTTGGCTGGGCAGACGCAACCGGTATCCCGACAGTACGGCGCAAGTAAAGACGCCTCGGGAGTCGGCAAAGGGCGTCGCAACCTAAGGATAATGCCTCTGCCAGCTCTGCGATGAAGGCACTTCGTGGAGTGCAACTCTCGTTTTCCGTACGATGGAAGCGCAAGTTCGGGAGTCGGCACGCGGACCCGCCTGCGATGCTGGGGCGGGCGCGGCGCGCCGCAGCGATTTCGGATCGACGTCAGCGCGCAGCCGCAGAAATACCGGTGCGCGCAGCGAGCCGTCCTCGGTCCAGCTCTGAAAACTCACTTCGGCGACGGCCTCGGGCTCGACCCAGGTTACCGGACCATTCAGCTCCGGCTTTTCGACGAAGGGGCGGGTCTTCCGTTGCAGGCCATCGAGCCGCGCCTTGACCTCAGCGAGCATCTTGTGGTCGAAACCGGAGCCGACATGCGAGGCGTAGCGCAGCTTGCCTTTGTCCCAGTAGCCGAGCAAGAGGGCACCGAGCGGCGCACGCGAGCCTTTGCCTTTGGTGTAGCCGCCGATGATGAAATCGGCGCTGCGTGTGGGCTTGATCTTCAGCCACGACGCCGATCGCCGGCCGGCCTCGTAGCGGCTGTCCTTGCGCTTACCGATCACGCCCTCGAAGCCGCTCGTGAGCGCCGCCTTGTGCATTGCAATCCCGTCTTCCGAGGCGTGCACGAGTTGCACGAGGGGTGTTGGCAGCAGGCATTGCGCGATATAGCGGCGCCGGTCCCGGTAGGGCGCCTTGCGGAGATCAATGCCGGCGAAATACAGTAGGTCGAAACAGTAGAAGACCGCGGGCAGGTTCTGGTCCGCCGCTGCGATCTCCCGCGCTGTCTTCAACTGCACGCGGTTTTGAAGCGCGTTGAACGAGGGCTTTCCGCGCGCATCGAACGCCACGATCTCGCCATCGAGGATCATGCCCCCCACGGCCTGTTTGCCGAGCTCCGCGGCGAGGGCCGGAAAACTGCCGGACAAATCGAGCCCCCGCCGCGAGCGCAGCTTCACGCCATGCCCCTCGATAAAGGCGAGCACCCGATAGCCGTCGAGCTTGGGCTCCCACATCCAGTC
>JAKEHO010000044.1 GCA_022614965.1 Gammaproteobacteria bacterium | reverse complement strand
TCCGGCGTTCCGCGCGGTCGATCATCTCGACAACGGAAGTGGCTACAGTCACCGGGTCGGCGTTCGACGTGACCGCTAGCGGTAGGCGGGGGACTAACAGATCAGCGTCGGGCAGGTGTTCCCGGATGGCTTGCTCAAGGTGAGACAGTTGTTCCGGGCAGAATGTCGGCGCATGAAGAATGACGGCTAGGGTGCTGGATTGGCCGTTCTTTTGCCACGTTCCATGCGCAATAGCTGTTGTTATCATATCGCTCTCGATCGACTTAGCATCGCATTCGGAAGGGAATAAGGATTTCAAAGCCTTGAGGCCTGTTGTTACCCATTGAGGCCCCTCCCAAGACTTTCGGGCTGGTTTGGATGCGCGACCATCCTTGATAATCGCGCCCATAACCCGCTCTACTAATCGTGGATTGATAAGCTATACCATCGCCGCGCTGCATTCTTTTGCGGCCTATGTGACCGTGTGCGCGGCCTTCGTGCCGTCACCCGAGATACGCGGCTGCGCCACGTGCGCGATTTCCTTTTGAACCACGTCGGCGATGCCGCCGTTGAGGTTAAGGGCGTCAAGCCAGCAGACATCACACACTTTATAATGGAATATACCACCGGGCGGAAGCCCGCTTCGGTTTGATCCGCCGGTAACTCATCGCCCCGCCCGCTTGCCTCTGACACATCGCCGTTCCAGCGCGTGGCGCTCCACTCCAACACAGAGAGCAACCTTGCATAATCACAGGCTTCGATAATTGCGTTTATGACAACGTTTTCATAAACGCAAGGCCTGGCTCTTCTGCGATACGGTACACAGTGCCCAATCCAGCGCCAATCTCTATGGCGTCATCGAAACAGCTAAGGCCGGCGGTCACGAGCCTTATTACTATCCCACAGTTGCCATGTAAAAACTGTCTCTCGACTCGATGAAAGTCATCTCCCGATCCAGTAAGCAGGTATTGATCTCCCGCTTTTTCCATTCGGGCATATGACTGGCGCGTACCGTAATGCGCCTGGACTCGTTTGACGCTATCGGTAAAAGCAAATCTGGTAAAATGCTGATTCATGGTTTATGTGCCACCTGTTCGGACCACTTGTAGAGTGAGCGTAGCGATGGCCATTGCCCCTTGTTGGTCAGGGTACCTGCGCACACTCGCAGGTACCCTGATCATATTCGCTAGCGCTCCTTCAAGAGGCCGTAGCAAGTTGTTTGGTTAAAAACTGGCGGATAAGGTCCGCAATCAGTTTGCCGTCCTCTTCCAGGGCAAAATGCCCGGTATCCAGTAAGTGGAATTCGAGGTTTTTCAGGTCTCGCTTGTACGGATACGCCCCGGCGGCTGGAAAGATGTAGTCATTCTTTCCCCAGACAATGAGGGTCGGCGGTTGATACTTGCGGAAATAGGACTGCCATGCCGGATAATGCGGAACGTTGCTCTGGTAGTCAGAGAACAGCGCCAATTGGATCTCTGGGTTGCCTTCACGGGTTAGGTGCCGCAAATCCACATTCCAGTTGTCCGGGCTGATCGCCTCCTCGTTGCGCACGCCGTGCGTGTATTGCCACTTCACCCCCTCGGGAGAAATGAAACCAGCAAGGCGCTCCGCGTTTTCAGGTGATGGGTCCTTCCAGTAGGCGCGGATCGGGTCCCAGAACTTGCGCAACCCCTCTGTATAAGCATTGCCGTTCTGGACAATCAGCGACTGGACCCGCTCCGGGTGTTTGGCGGCCAGACGGAAGCCGATTGGCGCGCCGTAATCCATCACGTACAGGCTATACCGTTCCAAACCCAACTCGGCAACAAATCCCTCCATCAGGGTCGCAAGGCTATCGAAGCTGTATTCGAAGCTCTTCATGGAAGGCTGTGCGCTGTTGCCGAAGCCGGGATAATCAGGCGCCACGAGGTGATAACGATCGGCCAAGGCCGATATCAAATTGCGAAACATGTGTGAAGATGTAGGAAAACCGTGCAGCAACAGAATGGTTGGGGCATCGGATGGCCCACCCTCGCGATAAAAGATTTCCAGTCCATTGACTACGACGGTTTTGTGAACGGTCTGATATTGCTTCTGTACTCCTTGCACCGTGGATACGGTTCCACTGCCTTCGGAAGATTGCGACGACGAGGCGCCGAATGCCAAGCTCGCCAACGTCCCGAGCATAAGGAACGTCGCCAATTTAGTCAGATTCTTGATGAATGACTTTGATTTAAACATGAGTGTTCTCCTTCTCGTGAATGTGGTGGTTAACAGGTTAATGGGTTAGTTCAGTTCGCTTGCTCCACTTGACCTCAAAGTTCAGTGGTCCTGACGATTGAAATGTTTATGCCGACTTTCTCCACTCGCGGCTCGAGAACATCTCATCGAGCGGCGTGTGAAATAGATGGTTGGAGTAGTTGCTGAGCGTCTTCACGGCTATGGCCAGGATGATCTCAAGCACATGCCGCTCGGTGTAGCCCGCATTGAGAAAGGCCTCTACATCTGTCTTCAAAGGTAGGCCGCGCGTGGCCAGCATCGCATCTGTAAATACACTTAGTGCGGCTAGCTTCGGATCCGGGATCCTTTGGCCGTAGCGAATGGCGTCTGTCACTGACGGCGGCACCTTGGACATCTGATCCGCGAGCATGCTGTGGGCGGCCATGCAGTAATCGCAGCCATTGCCCCGGCTGATCGTCAAGAACACGACTTCTTGCTCGGCAGGCGTGAATCCGGAGTCCTTGCGAAAGCGCGCATATCCGTCGAGGTAAGTCTCCAGGAGGCCCGGCGAGTTGACCATGTAGGCATACATGTTGGGAATGAAGCCTACTTGGGACTTGGCTTGTTCCAGCACGGCCTTGGTCTTGGGATCGGCGTCGGCGAGAGTCTTCGCAGACAGGGACAGTTTGTATTGGCTGCTCATTGCTTTCTCCTCTGGTTTCATGGTCCAGGTTCCACTTCGACAACGTGTTGAACGTACCCTAGTTCACTTGATCAGGGTTACTTAGCGCGCATAGCCTTAGTGGCTTCGCGGGTGCTCCAGACCGCATTGGCCATGTAGCGGAAGTTAACTAGCGCCGCAGCATACCCGTCGCCCTCCTCAACTTGCGCCGCAGCTGTGGCATCAGAAACGACAGCGACTTCAAAGCCCTGCTCCAGTAGTTCTCGCAGATGCGACTCGGTGCAGAGATTAGCGGACATGCCGGCCAATATGACCTTGTCAATACCCTGCTTGCGCAACTGCAGCACCAGGTCGTTGGTTTCTGGCCCATAAACCTTGTGCGGACTGGTGACTGTGGTGCGACCGTCATTGATGTAGGGCTTGTAGCGCTCCAGCCAGTCCGCGCCGGAGTTCTCAAACTCTTCGACACTCAATGGGTTTTTTCGATCGAACATGCCGATCTTGTGCATCAGTTTTTCCAGCGCACCCTCGAACTTCCAGTTGTGATCGTGCGGATAGTAATAATGCGGGGAAACAAAGACAGGGACGCCGGTTGTCTTGGCCGTCTTGAACAAAGTCTCGATGTTTTCGACGGTGTTGTTGGCCTCGACGCTCCTGCCGACCACGCCCCAGGTCACGCCATTAGGACTCAGGAAGTCGTTCTGTGGATCCGTGATGACCAGTGCAGTGCGACCTTTTTCGAGCTGCATGCCGGGATCAGGCAGCGCAGCGTTGCCCTTCGAGAGCACCGCGCCGATGGCAATTGCTGCGATCAGGGTTTTCGTAAGGGTATTCATGGTGACCTCCTCGTTTATGGTTCGTGAAGCCATGTCAAACGCGAATGCGTCTTTCAGTGGATTTAATTGGAATGTCGTTGGCACTCATATCGCGCCGGCGCATGAGACCGTCACTATCGAACTCCCAATGCTCGTTGCCGTGGCTGCGATACCACTGGCCCGACTTGGCGTCTTGCCACTCGTACTCAAAACGCACCGAAATACGGTTTCCGGTATAGGCCCACAGCTCTTTC
>JAKEHO010000043.1 GCA_022614965.1 Gammaproteobacteria bacterium | reverse complement strand
CGCTTGAGCTGCATAACGAATATTCATACAGGGATAGCATAGGTGCACAGTCTCGATTTATTAGTCTATGGGAAGTTGAGATCATTACGGCTTCCGGTGAAGCCCTGGCTTTATATCGTTAAAGGTTGGCGTATTATGAGAAACTTCGCTGATTGGCGTAGGCGCCGGCGTGGCGCAGAAGCGGTCCTCGCTAAATCTCCATGGATAGGGTTTATTTCCAAGACGACCGGTTATGGTCTGCTTAACGCTGATACGATCCCGGGCACCGCTGAGGTGGTTGCTCTATGCCAAAAGGTTGTTGAAGACAAGGGGGGACTTCAAAGTCAGCAATTGGCGAAGAAGCCGTTTTTCTCGAACATTCTGACTGTAAAGGATCTGGGCAGGTATCCACAATTACTTGATTTCGCCCTGAGTCGGCCGATTATTGAGGCTACGACCGATTATTTAGGGATGGTGCCACAGTTTCGGGCGATCGGCCTGTATATCTCCCATGTCAACGACAGCACCCAGTCTAGTCAGCTGTTTCATTTTGACGGTGACGATCTCAAACAGGTGAAATGTTTTATCAATGTGCTGGACGTTGAGGAAGGTGCAGGCCCACTGACCATACTTCCTGCGGACAAAAGCCGTGAGCTTACGAAAAGGCTCGGTTGGCGGTGGGGGGATGGCCGGATCGCTGACGGAGACGTATTCAAGTATTTCTCGGAAAATGACCTTATCCGCTTCACCGGCCCAGCTGGTGCAGGTGGTATGGTAGATACGGTCAACTGTTTGCACTACGGCAGTCGCGCTCGGACGGGCTCGCGTCTGGTGTTAATGTTTCAATATACGACCTTTCCGAACATAAAGATGGATAAAGGTAAGTTTTATAAGAAGGGCATGCCCCTGCTAGACTTCCCCGTGGAACGATTCAAGGATGACCCGCTGAAGGCCGCCGTGTTGTAGGTTGGAACCCTTGAGTTGTCCGGCGGCTTCAGTTACGTGTGGCGGCGCGGTAGAAGAATTTGCCTGAGCTTGCCCCAGTTTTCGTGCAGTCAAGTGCTGCTTGTCGTCAACATTTTAAGTGCCTCTCTATTTTGGTCGAACCTTCTTGAGTCATAAATAGTATGAGCTGTTCCGCAGGTGAATAGGAGCCCACCATGCTGAATACTATAACGTCCATTTACCATCCGAAATTTTCGCTCATCTCCTTTAGTCAAGACGACGTGGTGCACTTTCCCTTCCATGATTCTTGTCCCGCGTGCGACGCAGTGGAGCGCGACCGAACCGTGCTGCGACTAGGCCAGCCTAGTTGGCAGAAGACGGTCATTATCAGCCAATGTATTGACTGCGGACATGTCTACTATAAGAACCCACCGCCGCCTGATTTCATCCTGAGATTTTACAATACCCTTTGGAACAAGAACCGTGGCGAGGCCAACGTTGATGCCGTAACGCCGAAACGTTCGATGAAGTGCAAGATCGCCAGTATGGTTGTCGACCTCGGATTCAATGACAAAACACTGCCGATTCTAGATGTCGGTTGCGGCCACGGTCCCCAACTTAGCGGACTTTGGGAAACCGGGTTCAAGAACGTTTACGGTTGCGAACAGTCAATGTATCGGGCGATCGCGGCTGGTAAGCGCTTCCCTGGACGTATTTTCAACTTTGGTTATCAGGAGATCCCCAAGATCGTTGATGCAACGGGTATGCCGTTTCAAATTATTTACATGAATCACGTACTAGAACATATCCACACTCCTGCCGACGCATTTAAAACGATTGCAGGGTGCCTACGAGATGGAGGTGTAATCATAATCAACGTGCCGGACGTGATCGGGGAGGCGGCAATTAATCAAGCGTTGTACCTACCGCATCTTCACTCCTTCGCAACCGCCTCGCTCGCTGCGCTCGGTGCGCGGTACGGTTTCAAATGTCGATTTTGGAATGGTGGACGTTACGATGAATTATGCTGTGTGTTTTTTCGGGAAGAGGCGGCGATTAACGGCGCAGATATGGCTCGCTTCCGCACAGCGCAAACGCTGACGAAAAATGCCATTAATGCAGTATTCAATAAGATACGCCAACCTTGGACCGAAGACAGCCGCCGGATAGTTACGCTTTCGTGGGATGTAAGAAAATTAAGCAACGGGCGCACGTTTATTAAGATCAGCCGGCTACAGAAAAGACTGCTGAGCCTACTTGAACGCATCGGCGATTTCGCGCTGAGGTCTAGATTGGTGACAATTAAGCCTATATTTCGGCGCACGCTGCTACCGTTAGTGCTCGGCAAGCAATGCACACACACGACGCTCTCCTATCTCGAATACTATAATAGCCCTTTAGCTTCCGATGATGTGCCGATGATCCGTTTCGTCGATGGCACCGCATCCTTCCTAATCAAATAGTTGATCCGTCTCTGTGCATAGATTGGCTTCGGGCAGAAAAAGGCCTTAGGCTAGTTATCATTGGAGTTATTGGTAGGAAGCTTTAGGAGGAAGATATTTCTTTCGTCGTGTTCTTCATTTTGGAATCCGCGCAAACAGATTACTAAAACAAGCATATATTAATTCTGCGCTGATCTTCAGAGATCTGGATAGGTAGTAGTGTGTGCTGTACCGTCGATATTTGGCATCAATGGGGGATCGGAAGAGCCTGAAAATCTTTCAAGTAAAAAAATCGCTGCGGGTACGGAAGGAGTAAACAAAAAAGTGGGTGGAGCACTTTCGGAGGGATCATTGGTACGCACAGCGCAACGATTTCTTGCGGTGGTTCCGGCCCGCGGCGGGAGTCAGGGCCTGCCCGGGAAAAATCTGAAAGTTGTTCAGGGCATCAGTCTTGTTGCGAGGGCGGTCTGGATTGCCCGCCAGATTGACGCTATCGAGTGGGTTTTCGTATCGACGGACGATGAGGGCATTGCAAGCGAAGGACGGCGTGCTGGTGCCAGTGTGCCTTTTCTTCGGCCTCCTGAACTTGCCCAATCAGATACTCCGATGCTGACGGTGCTAGAACACACCTGCGAATGGTTTTGTACCACCCATGCTAACTCGCACACACGGCTCGATGGAATTGTGTTACTGGCACCTACATGCCCGATGCGCAAGGTTGAGCATGTCCGCGCTGCAATTGCGACGTATCAAGCTGCGCGTAACACATCGCGAGGTGTGGCCGCGGTCCATACGGTCAGTCCGGTACCCGCTGCATTTCATCCCTTGCGGCATTGGCGCAAGGTTGCAGACGTCGATCCGGTCCCAAATGTGTCCTGTGGCCGCTTCCGCCGACACTCAGAAAGCTCGCCGAGCACCTTGTTCTATCGCAATGGAGCGGCCATCGTTCTCGATCATTTGCGCCTCGATGCGTTGAACCTGAAGCAAGGACCCGTGCTGCCATACGTGATCGAGGAGCCGTTGGTGAGCATTGACAGTATCGTCGATCTGCATCACGTGGAGCACTGTGGTCGAACACTGGAACCAGAGGCGAGTAGCATAGATTGGAAGATCGCTAGCGAGTTAACGGATGGCATGGCGGGAGGGAGCCGCCATTAGACCGTGGAAAAGGGCCCCCTTGCAGTTGTGGTGCCCGCTGTCCATCTCAAAGGAATGACACAGAATGGGATATCGTGGACGCAGTGGCTACTGGACAGGATCATCGCCCAAATTGGGTCGATCCCGCTTGTTAGTGGAACGTGGATCATCGCAGGCGATGAATGTGTTGCAGTGGTTCCTGGAGCAACGGCACGGGATCTAGGGCGATTGCTGGACCACTCGGAGATATTGTTGCCCACGACCTTCTCTTGTGACACGGCCGTTCAGAAGTTACGTATCGCCTATCACTTAAATCCGGATCGATGGGCGGCATACACGGGAATCATGATTCTGGATCCCCTCTACCCGCTGAGAGACCGGTCGCACGTGCACGGTGCAATCCAAATTTATCTATCTCAACGAGTCAATGCACCGCACCGCATGCCGGTCGTGAGCTTCAGCCGGCTGCCCAGTCGTTTCCATCCTAAGAAGATTCTGAGCATTGAGCATGATGGCACGCTTGCCTATGTCGATACGGCAGGAGCCTCGGTGTATCGCCGGCAGCAATTGGACGAGGATCCCTATTATGTTGAGAATGCCGGCATCTACATTTTTGACGCATCTCAACTGCAAGATCAACACGGTGAAGATGACGTGCTGGGGTATATTATCGATGAGCCCATGCCGAGAGCCGAGTCAGGCTCGGAGTTGGAGTGGATCCTTGCATTCGAGAACAAACCGGATAGCGGAGGGATTACAAGAGGCGCAAATACTTCATAAAGAAGATTTGGCAAAGAAGCGCGATAGGACCTCAAGCGGAGTCTAAATGGTGGCACAGAAAAAAAGATGCTTGCTGCTAGTCAATTACCACTATATTCGTGGCAGAAGCCAGTACGCTTACCCCGGTATCCACCCACTCGAACGGGCTGCGTTTGTGGAGCAGCTGACTTTTTTGAGAGACCGCTTTCACTTGGCCTCTCCCGAGGAGGTCGAGGACTTCAGTCATGGGAGAGCTGCGCTGCCTCGGGCGAGCATTTTTTTTACGTTTGATGATGGTCTCGCGGAGCATGTGACGATCGCGCGAGAGATATTGAATCCCCTTGGAATTAAGGCTGCCTTTTTCGTTGCTTCAAGGCCATTGATGGAGCAGAAGGCCATCATGGTTCACAAGGTTCACTGGTTGCGGGCTACGACGGAACCGGAAAAATTCGCCAGCGAGTTTGTTAGTTTACTGCCTGATGCGTGGTCGGAATTGGCTGAGACGCAGGATATTAGCCGTGAGGCGATTGAAACGTACGTGTACGACACCCCTAAAGACGCGCGCATCAAGTATCTTATCAACTTCCAACTTCCCGCTGATGTCGTCGATGATGTCACGAGCGAAATGCTGCGGCGAAGAAAACTTCACGAGACGGCGTTTTGCCGCGACCTGTACATGGATGAGAACCAGATCATCGAATTGGCAGACGCTGGACATATCGTGGGGAGCCACGGTCATACCCACACGCCCTTTACTCGGCTTAATGAGGATCTTTTGCGGCACGAAATCGAAACTAACCTCGACTGCCTTGAAAACGTCATGGGCGCGCGTCCGGTTTGGGTCTCATATCCCTACGGCAATGAGTGGGCAATTCCTGATGACCCAGGGAGTTTTTGTCGGCGGTTTGGGTTTTCCATTGGACTGACGTTGTCCCGAGATTGGAATGATGGGACACAGTCCCCATACGCGCTAAACCGCATTAATAACAATGAGCTGCGTGAAATGATATGAAGTGGTTACAGTGAAAGTTTGGTGATATCCAATTTTAAGATTGCGGATTCGGGTTCGATCATGATTTAGGTGAGCTGTGTCGCATTTGTTCAATAGAATTCATAATAAGTTCATTGAATGGGTCTCAGCACCTCTTTTAACGTTTCTTGTGCGCAAGGATATGGCTGTACTTGCTGGGCGAATCCTCACCATTCACATAGAACGGCTGCAAAGAGGAGCGCGTGCTAACGGCAATGAACCCATTAACGTTTTTTTCCTTCCTAAGCTGGGACATACGGAGGATGTCTTCGCCAGTATCGGAGGAGACAAGCGTTTCTCCATCTTTGGGATAAATCAGATTCTCATAAAAGCCGTTTATTGGGCGTTTCTTCCAATTGAGTATGACGACAATAACTACCGATCCGATCTACCAGAGATCGAGCGACAGAAGCGGGCGCTCCGTGCGATATGGCTACGTATCCTACCGCCAGTAATTAAGAAATACCGGCCAGATATTATCCTGACAGGAAACTACAGTTATGCCGCCGAGCAGGAGCTGTGGACCGCCTTCGAGCATTATGGGGTTCCTGTGTTGGCGTTGCATAAGGAATGTCTGAAAAGCGCGGGATTAGAAAGCTTCTATGAAGACATTTACCGGCATCGGAAGGTCCCATTCCGGGGGACAAAGATCTGCGTCTATAACGAAGTGGAAAAGCGCATTCAGGTTGCAGCGGGTGTCGCACCTCCCGACAAGATCGTGATCACCGGTGTGCCAAGATTGGATCGAGTACACCGTTTGCGCGCGCAGGCAGCGGACGGCCGTCTGGGGAGAACCACCCGCCAAAAGCAGGTGCTGTTTTTCTCGTTCAAGACCAAAACCGGATTGCCCATTATTGGCAGGAAGGGCCGTGTGCGTTATGAGTACCTTGCGCCTAAGCTTGATGGACTAAACTGGGGTAGCTTTGTCGGGGAGTGTCACTGGGCCGTTGTGGAGCTTGCGCGGCGTTATCCTGAGCTGAAAGTAGTGATCAAGGCGAAGAACGATTCGCAAGCCTTTGAAACGCTCTTTGAGGTTTTCGGCAAGGACTTTGTTCTTCCAGTGAACCTTGAGATTGCGACAGGGGGGGATCCGCTAAAGCTCATTGCAGGGAGCGATGTGGTTTGCGGTTTCAATTCGACAGCGCTTTTCGAGTCCCTCGCGATGAAGAAACCGGTCGTCGTTCCCAGGTTTAGTGAGGGCGCTAATGAAAAGTTGGCTCCTTACGTGCTGGACCTCGAAAATGCGGTGGAGTATGCGTTCTCCTCCGATGAGCTGATTGATAAGTTGCGGGACATCGCACTACGTACCCGTAATAACATGGATGATACGACCTTGGACGAGGCGACACAGCGGATTCTGGATCGGTGGATGGGCAATCCGCATGGCCACGCCGGAGAGCGTGTTAAGAAGGTCATTATCGATCTGGTCGAGGACAACCGCCGGCAGGCCGCACGTCGAGCGTGCGTCATACCACCTAGGGTAGCCTAATAAGGGCTTCCAGATTGCTGCAAAAACCGAGCAAACTCTCCAAGCTCCTTGAGCTAGTCTACGGGCAGCGGCAGTACGCGGCATTACTTTTTCTGGTGATGCTATTGGCTGCGTTGTTTGAGGGGTTCGGTCTCTCGCTCGTTTTTCCATTGATCTCTGGATTGATTGGCCTAGACATCGAGTCGCCCGCTTTTTCCGGCGTCTTGAACCTCATACTCGCCCCGTTCCCAGAAGCTTATAAGATGGAAGGGCTCCTAGTAGTCCTGATCGTTGCATTTTTTGGGAAGAGTCTTTTGATGATTTTACAATCAGGCATGTTAACGCATTTTGCCATGCATCTTAGGGAACTGTGGGCGAGTCGGATATTTTCGAACTATATGCAGGCACAATATACGTACGTAATAAAGGAGAAGCACGGGACCGTAGTTAACAATATCGTTGCAGAGCCCCTCAATGCATCAAGGGCGATTACAATGGCTTTGCAGATCTTGAGCAAGGTCCTCGTGTCAGTGACGTTGCTCGCCCTGCTGCTTGCGACGGACGCATTGATGATTGTTGCTGTCGCTGCAGGGGCTGGGATTGTCTTGTATTTCCTGTGGGATACTACGCATCGCTACTCCTTTGGGTTTGGTAAGGAGCGTCTGCGTCTAGGGCAACATATCTCATCTGTGGTAACCGAGGGAGTTGGCGCGATCCGCGAAATCAAGATTCATGGCGCGGAAGCTACGCAAGCGACAAATCTTTCTAAGAGATTAGAACGAATTACGAATATCCAAACCAAGTTTGAAATTTTTTCAAGTATGCCAGGTAACCTGGGCGAGTTCGTGGTGGTACTGTTTATTGGATTACTGCTTAGCTATATTCATCTGTCTCGTGGTTCCGGGATTAAAGAAGTCATTCCTTTATTGGGGTTTTTCATTCTCGTCTCACAAAGGCTACTTGTTTATGTTTCCTCCATTATCTCTATAAGGATGAAAATCGTTTCGTCACTGCCGTCGTTACAGTTAATGTATGCCTTGGTGCATGGGTATGAAGACAAGCAAGAACGAGTGGAAGGAAAGATCTTCACTACCTTAGAGAGTGATATTGTTCTGAAGGATATCAACTTTGCTTATGAGGCAGGCAAACCCGTATTTACTCGGCTTAATCTCACAATTTCGCTGGGGAAAATTACTGGCTTGGTCGGTCCATCCGGGAGCGGCAAGTCTACTATTGCCGATTTGGTCTTAAGGCTGTTCGAGCCTCAACGCGGCGAGATACTGATCAATAACAGGAATCTCAACGAGTGGGATATCAGTACGTGGCGACGCGAGATAGGGTATGTAAGTCAAGACCCATTTATCTTCAATGCATCCATCAGGGACAACATCCTCGTTGGTAACCCAATGGCGGATGAAGCGCAGCTGATCCAATCGACAAAAATGGCCAACATCTTTGAATTTATACAAGGTCTTCCCGACAGGTTTGATACGGTAGTTGGAGATAGAGGGGTCAAAGTATCGGGAGGCCAGAAGCAGCGGATAGCTATAGCCCGTGCGATTATTCGCGATCCGGAGCTGTTTATTTTCGATGAGGCGACGAGTTCTCTCGATCGAGAGTCTGAGAAACTGATCCAGCAGGCGATTGAAGAACTGTCGCGAACGACGACCACACTAATAATTGCCCATCGGGTCTCTACGTTAAAGAATGCCGATATCATTTACGAATTGGGACGAGATGGTTACGCGATCGTCCGAGCGTATGATCATGTGAAACGACAGAGCGCGCTCTGATCCTGATGC
Source organism: Gammaproteobacteria bacterium (assembly GCA_022614965.1). Lineage (GTDB taxonomy): Bacteria > Pseudomonadota > Gammaproteobacteria > JAKEHO01 > JAKEHO01 > JAKEHO01. The sequence continues at coordinate 82,725 of JAKEHO010000043.1, read as the reverse complement.
GAATACCCGAAGTTCAACCTGTTTACGGTGTGGTGCAAGCAATGTTTATAGATCTAGATTTCGACCAACTTAGACGAGGTTTACCATGACAAGAAAGCTTGTCATCGATGAATTCACGATCGACGATGGGAGCCCATGCTATGTGATTGCTGAGATCGGACACAATCATCAAGGCGATATTGTTCAGGCTAAAAAGTTATTTCGCGAGGCTAAGGAGTGTGGCGTGAACGCGGTAAAACTGCAAAAGCGCGATAATCGTGCCCTCTATACCCTCCAGATGTTTAATAAGCCCTATGATCATGAAAACAGCTTTGCGCCTACCTACGGAGAGCACCGTGAATTTCTTGAATTTGGGCGTGAGGAATATCTCGTGCTTAAGGATTATGCGGCAAATCTTGGAATAACCTTCTTTGCGACTGCATTCGATTTCCCAAGTGCCGATTTTCTGATGGAATTGGACATGCCGGCATTCAAGATCGCATCCGGTGACCTGAATAATATTCCGCTGATGCAATATGTCGCGCGTTTCGGCCGGCCCATGTTTGTGAGCACGGGTGGTGGTTCAATGGAGGATGTTCAACGCGCCTATGATGCAATCACGCCCATTAATCCGCAGCTTTGCATCATGCAGTGCACTGCGAGTTACCCATGCGATTTTGGTCAGCTGAATCTGCGGGTTATTGATACCTATCGGGAGGTATTTCCCGACATCGTGATTGGCCTTTCATCCCATGATAACGGCATCGCGATGTCACTCATTGGTTATATGCTTGGAGCTCGCGTAATCGAGAAGCACTTCACCCTAAACCGCGCAATGAAGGGAACTGACCATGTCTTCTCCCTTGCGCCAGATGGCATGCGCCGTATGGTCCGTGACCTTCGACGGGTTGATGTGGCGCTCGGCAACGGAATCAAGCGCATGTATGAGAATGAGAAGGTGCCGTTAATGAAGATGGGCAAGAAACTCGTCGCGGCGCGCGCGCTGCCGGTCGGCCACCGGATAACAACTGAGGATGTTGCGATCAAATCGCCGGCTGATGGGCTACCTCCTTACGAGCTGACGAATGTAATCGGAAAGGTCACGAAAAAGGCCCTGGCCGAAGATGACAATATCCTTTTTGAGGATTTGGCGACGAAATGAGGAAACCGCGATCTCACCCCGCCGGTAACGAATCGCTTGATAGCCTCGTAAGGCTTGTCCAGCGGGTGCGCTTAATCGCGTTCGATTTCGACGGGGTCTTTACCGACAATACGGTATACGTTTTCGAAGACGGTCGTGAAGCGGTACGTTGCCATCGCTCAGATGGCATCGGGCTATCCAAGTTGAAGCGGCTAGGCGTGGACGTGGTTATTGTGTCGACTGAGGCAAATCCCGTAGTAATGGCGCGTAGCCGAAAATTAGGTATTGAATGCTTCCAGAACGCCAACGATAAGCGCGGAGCGCTTGCAGCTTTGCTCGAGAAACGGGGTCTGTCTTTCCAAGATGTGGCTTTTGTAGGGAATGACCTGAACGATCTGGGTTGTTTGCAGGAAGTGCTACTGCCGATCGTGGTAAATAATGCGCACCCGGATGTTCTGCGGTATGCCAAATTTCGCACGGAGGCCCCTGGTGGGGCCGGGGCAGTTCGCGAAGTCTGCGATCTGTTCGAGCGCCTCAGAACACCCGCATCCCGCCAGGTCAGCTCATGACCAAAGATCTATTTGATATCACTGACCGGGTCGTGCTGATCACGGGCGGATTAGGGCAGCTCGGCTGCCAGTTTACCCGCGCCTTGCTTGATCGTGGTGCCAAGGTTGCGGTGTTGGATGTCCGCGCTGATGAGGCGATGCTGGATTCGTCATTCGAGGACGCGGTTGACGATGGAAGACTGCTTGTGGTGGCAACCGATGTGACCGAAAGGAAGTCAATTGAGGAAGCATTGGTCGAAGTCAATGCCCGATTGGGTGTGCCCTATGGCCTTATCAACAACGCGGCTCTCGATGCGCCGCCCGATGCCCTTGCAGAAGAAAATGGGCCATTGGAAACCTATCCATCCCAATCATGGGATACGGTCATGGCGGTTAATGTCAAAGGTGTTTTTCAAGCATGTCAGGTCGTCGGTGGCCAGATGGCTGACTCTGGTCGGGGTTCCATCATCAACGTTTCCTCGATCTATGGGCTAGTCGCCCCAGACCAACGGCTCTATGAATACAGGCAGACGGAGGGCAAGCCGTTTTTCAAGCCCGTGTCCTATGCGACCTCTAAATCGGCGTTATTCAATTTGACGCGATACCTGGCTACCTATTGGGCAGGGCGCGGGGTACGCGCCAACACGGTGACCTTTGGGGGTGTGTTCAATAATCAAGATCAGCGTTTTTTGGAACACTATAGTGCGCGGGTCCCCTTGGGTCGTATGGCACGTGAGGAAGAGTACAACGGAGCCATCGTCTTTCTGCTCTCAGAGGCATCGTCGTATATGACGGGTGCGAATCTCGTGGTGGATGGTGGCTGGACGGCGTGGTGAGCATATATAAAGTGGCGGACATAAAGGGCCTCTTTCCGCGGGAGATCCCAAATTGGGTGGGTGGTGAACAGCGCTTTACCGCAGCAAAGGAGCTGTTTGCAAAGCGTTCACCGCACGATGGCCAAATCATCTGCCATGTGGCGCGCTCAAGGCGCAAGGACGTCGACGTGGCTGTGATCGCGGCAAAGGTTGCACAGTCGGGATGGGCCGCGACACCTGCTGTCGAACGTGGGAATGTTCTCTATGCGCTATGCAATCGACTGGACCAGAGCAAGGAGGATCTTGCACGAGTCGTGGCACTTGAGACAGGCAAATCCTTTAAAGAGGCACTCGGCGAGACCGGCGGCGCAATAGCAGTTGGGCGCTTCTTTGCAGGCGAGGGGCAACGCCTATATGGTCGGACGACCACAAGCGTCATTCCAAATAAATACGCGATGACGGTGCGCCAACCCTGTGGAGTGGCGGGGCTGATCGTGGCAGCTAATACACCCATTGCGAACCTGGCGTGGAAGGTTTTCCCGGCACTCATTTGTGGCAACGCGGCAGTGCTCAAGGCGCCCGAGGATACACCCGCAACAGCTTGGCTGTTTGCTGAAATGGCCCATGACGCTGGCCTTCCCGCCGGCACGCTGAACATCGTGCAAGGCTACGGCGAGGAAGCCGGGGCACCCCTGGTTGAACATCCTGGAGTCGATGTCCTGAGCTTCACGGGATCAACCGGAGTGGGTCGCTGGATCGCGGAGGTGGCGGGAAAGCGGCTGGCGAAGGTGTCATTAGAACTCGGTGGCAAGAATCCGTTGGTTGTTTGCGACGACGCGGATCTGGTGAACGCTGCTAGGTGGGTGTGTCTATCCGCGTTCAGCAATGCGGGGCAGCGCTGCGCTGCCGGAAGCCGGATCATAATATTTGATTCAGTGTACGAGGGATTTCGGGATCGTCTGGTGAAAGCGATCCGGCACCTAAAGGTCGGACCGACAGATGATGATGATCTAGGGCCCGTGATCAACGAGCAACAGCTCAATAACATGCTTGATGCAGTCCAACGTGCCAAGAAGAACGGAGCGAAAATTCTGATTGGAGGACAACGCCTCACTGATTCAGGTCATGCTAAAGGTTATTACATGGCCCCAACCTTGGTCGAGACGGACGATCTGCACGATGAGATCTCAAGCTCTGAATTGTTTGGACCGATCGCGACGCTGTACCGTGTCAAGGATTTTAATGAGGCACTTATATTCGCCAACGACTCACCCTACGGGCTGACAGCCTGTATTCACACGCGCAATTTCGATCGCGCGATCGAATTTGTTCATAAGGTTCAAGCAGGCGTTGCTGTCGTCAATGCGGGCACCTACGGCAGCGAGCCTCATATGCCTTTTGGAGGCCTTAAACAATCCGGAAATGGGACCCGTGAGCCCGGTACCGAAGCATTGGATGTCTATTCGCAGTTGAAGGACGTCTACATGCTGGTCAATCCTGGAAAGCTGTAATCAGATTGTCCGAGACCCGGATTCGGCAGCACCGTGGCTGAGCTTTCTTATGTCCCCATCCTGGAGTTTGATAGGGTGCGGGATCTGTCAGTTGCGCCTGCCGTCCGAACTGCAATCTTTGCCACCCTCGCACGTATTAATACTCTCTATATGATTACCCGTGCCGGCTCAGGTCATATTGGAAGCAGCTTCAGCAGTCTCGATATTGTGTCATGGCTTTACCTCAACGAACTGTGCCTGAATGGGCATGATGGCGCTGGTGACATCTATTTTTCCTCAAAAGGCCATGACGTCCCTGGCCTTTACGCCGTCCTTACGGCGACAGGTCGTTTGCCATTTGAGTATGTGCACAAGTTAAGGCGGCTTGATGGCCTTCCTGGCCACCCAGATATCAGTATTCCTTATATTGAGACCAATACGGGGTCTCTCGGAATGGGCATTTCAAAGGCCAAGGGGATGGCCTTTGCGAACCGCTTATCTGGTCGTGTAGGGAATATCTATGTGATGACAGGTGATGGGGAATTGCAGGAAGGTCAACTCTGGGAATCGCTGGCCTCTGCGGCAAATCAGGGATTGCGTGAGATTCGGGTCATCGTTGATCACAACAAAATCCAATCTGACACTTGGGTGCGCCACGTCAGTGATCTCGGCGATCTTGAGGCGAAATTTCGAAGCTTCGGCTGGTATGTGGACCGCTGCAATGGTCACGACCTAGTCGCGTTTGACCGAGCACTCATAAATGTTGCAGCTGAACGAGAAAGGCCCGCGGTCATCATTGCGGATACGGTAAAGGGACGCGGAGTCTCGTTTATGGAAGCCCCAGCATCCGGGGCAAACGACTTGTATCCTTACCACAGTGGAGCACCCGACGATGATACATATGCGCGCGCCCTTACCGAACTGATCGCCTGTGCCAATGGCCAGCTGCGTGCGGTTGGGGCCAATGAGGTCAGCCTCGAACGCACACGCGGCCTCGTGCGAAAGCCGCCGAAACAGGTCCAGCGCCTGGTTGCCGCCTATTCGGAGGCTCTCGTTGAGCAGGGGCGAGCGAATGAACGGCTGGTTGCACTCGATGCGGACCTGGTGCTCGACTGCGGCTTGATCCCATTTAGAGACGCTTTTCCAGCACGGTTTGTCGAGTGCGGCATCGCTGAGCAGGATATGGTGTCGCAGGCGGGTGGCATGGCCCTGAAAGGGCTGCTTCCGGTAGTGCACTCATTCGCTTGTTTTTTGTCGACCCGGGCGAATGAACAGATCTATAACAATGCGACCGAGCAGACGAAGATCATCTATGTTGGCTCGCTGGCGGGCGTTTTACCCGGCGGGCCTGGACATTCGCATCAGTCGGTTAGGGACATCGCCGTATTAGCGGCGGTGCCTGGCCTGACATTGATTGAGCCTTGTTGCGAGCGGGAGGTCGCGCTCGCGCTCCGATACGCGGTGCGAGAAGCCGAAGACAGTGTATATCTTCGATTGGTTTCGATTCCCTGCGAGATTCCCTATACGCTTCCAGAGGACTATCACCTTGAACCGGGGAAAGGTGTGACGTTGGTTGAAGGAACTGATGCCATTTTGTTTGGATATGGGCCAGTCCTGCTACCAGAGGCTTACAAGGCGGCACAGCTCTTACGTGACCAACATGGGTTGAGTCTCAAGATTCTAAACTTGCCATGGCTGAACGTGGTCGATGCCGATTGGCTCAAGGAGACTATAAAGGGTCAGTCGCAGGTCTTCACACTGGATAATCATTATCTCATTGGCGGGCAGGGCGATCTGCTCGCCACCGAAATTGCTGAACTCGGGCTCGCGCATCGTATCAAGTTAACGCGTTTTGGGATCCGCGCGATCCCAGCTTGCGGGCAGAATGAAGAGATCCTTGCCTATCACAGATTGGACGCTAACAGCATTGCTCAGCAAATTGCTGACCAGATGTTGCTGCGGTGAATTGAATTAAATTGTCGTATTCCGGATGTCACATGAATAGAGCGTATTGAATCATGCAAGTCGTAATACTTTGTGGTGGACTTGGCGCGCGACTCAGGGAGGAGACGGAATTTAAACCGAAGCCAATGGTCAAGATTGGTCCTCATCCGATTCTTTGGCACATCATGAAGCACTATGCGCATCACGGCATAACGGATTTTGTTCTTGCTCTTGGTTATAAGGGTGAGGCCATCAAGAACTATTTCTATCACTACGAGCTGCTCAATAATGACATAACACTGGAACTTGGGAAGCCAGACACTTTCCAGACACACCTGCGCCATGACGAAACGGGATGGCGCATTACGCTTGCCGACACGGGTGAGTTAACGCTCAAGGGCGCGCGCCTAAAGCGAGTCGAAAAATATATTGATGAAGATACGTTTATGTTGACATACGGTGATGGCTTGGCGGACATCGATCTCCCAAAACTGCTGGAGTTTCACAAGTCTCATGGAAAGTTGGCTACCGTCACCGGTGTGATTGCGACGGCCCGCTTTGGCGAGCTGAAGTTAAACGGAAATCGCGTTCAGGCATTTATGGAGAAACCGCAGGTCGGCTCGGACTACATCAACGGTGGATTCTTCGTGTTCAACCGCGGCGTATTGGATTATCTAAGCGCAGATCCTGCCTGTGACCTTGAGTACGGGGCCCTAGAGGAGCTTGCTAAAGCAGGCGAGTTGATGGTGTACAGGCACCAGGGCTTCTGGGCCTGCATGGACACGCAGCGCGATGTTGATTATCTGAATAAGCTTTGGGAGCGGGGTAAGGCCGGTTGGAAGGTCTGGTGATGGGAAACTTCTGGTCAAAAAAACGGGTCCTCGTCACCGGCCACACGGGTTTTAAGGGCGCGTGGTTATCGCTGTGGCTCCAATCCCTTGGTGCCAAGGTAACTGGCTACGCGCTCGCAGCCCCTACTGACCCGAGCTTGTTTGAGTTAGCAAACGTTGCTACCGGAATGAATTCCATCGAGGGAGATGTTCGTGACCTTAATAGCCTTGACCAGGCCTTTAAGGCGAGCCAGCCGGAGATTGTTTTTCATTTGGCTGCGCAGGCCTTGGTGAGAGAGTCTTACAAAGATCCGGTAAATACGTATTCGACGAACGTTATCGGGACCGTGCATGTGCTTGAACTTGTGAGGCGAATTGGTGGTGTTCGTGCAGTTGTCAATGTGACGAGCGACAAGTGTTATGAGAACCGGGAATGGGAACGGGGATACCGTGAGGATGATGCGCTTGGTGGTAGTGACCCATACGCAAGCAGTAAAGCATGCGCGGAGTTGGTGACCGCGGCTTATCGTCAGTCATTCTTTAATTATGATCGGGATGTCGCAGTAGCATCGGTACGGGCTGGAAATGTGATCGGTGGGGGAGACTGGGCAAGCGACCGGTTGATACCGGATGTTGTTAGGGCGGTGTTAGGGGATCGCGTTGTCCATATTCGGAATCCTTCGGCCGTACGTCCGTGGCAACACGTGCTTGAGCCGTTGCGAGGCTATCTGATCCTGGCAGCGAGACTGTACGAGAATGGCAGTGCCTTTGCGGAAAGCTGGAATTTCGGCCCAAACGACCATGATGCTAAGCCAGTTTCGTGGGTCGTTGAGCAAATGGTTGATCTCTGGGACGAAAATATAAAGATCCAAAATGACCATGGAGATAATCCGCCCGAGACCAGTTACTTGAAACTGGAATGGTCAAAAGCCGCCGCTAGGTTAGGCTGGAAGCCCAGGCTGGATCTGGAGCGGGCTATGCAGTGGACTGTGGACTGGTATGCCGGCTACCGTCGTGATCCGGCCAGAGCCCGCAAGCTGACATTAAATCAAATTGAGCAATATCTATCGACCGATGCCTGAGCAGAGTGAGCCTGGCGGCCAGTCCCAGCCGCTGCATAGCGAAGAAAATATCCGATCGCGCGGTGGTGGCAGGGACCGAAGAACGTGCCGTGGATGTGGAGAACCTCTTATCATCAGTTTTCTCGATCTGGGCGCAATGCCTCTAGCCAATTCGCTGTTAACCGCGGAGCAACTGAACAATCCCGAGATTTATTATCCTCTACATGCCTTCGTTTGTGGGAGATGCTTCTTGGTGCAGCTGGAGCAATACAACGCGCCGGAGGACATGTTTTCCAACTATGTCTACTTTTCCTCTTTCTCGGATACCTGGCTTGCCCATGCCCGCGATTACGTGGAGGAAATCATCCCGCAGCTGGGATTAGATTCGGATTCCCTGGTGGTCGAAATCGCGAGTAATGACGGTTACCTGCTGCAGTATTTCGTCGAGAAAGGTATCCCGGTGCTTGGTATCGAGCCCGCCGCTAATGTGGCGCGGGTAGCGATTACCAAGGGCATTCCGAGCAAGGTGGCGTTTTTTGGGGAAGCGTTAGCTCGGGACTTGGCGGAAGGAGGCAAGCAAGCGGATCTTATCGTTGCCAACAATGTACTGGCGCACGTACCGGACTTGAACGATTTTGTTACCGGAATGACACGGCTGCTCAAATCGGGTGGCGTTATTTCCGTGGAGTTTCCTCACTTATTGAACCTGATCAACCAGACCCAGTTCGATACCATCTACCATGAGCATTTCTCGTACTTTTCTTTTGGCGCCGCGGAGCGTGTCTTTGCCAGGCATAAACTAAAAATCTTTGATGTTAGGGAGCTACCGACTCATGGCGGTTCTCTGCGTCTTTATGTTGCACATGCCGATAATGAGGCGAAGGTAGAAACGACCCAGGTCGGCCGGTTACGGCAAAATGAGCGAAAAGCCAGTATGGACCAGATCGTCACCTACGCCGGGTTTGCAGATAAGGTTAAACAGGCAAAGCTCGATCTGCTGAGCTTTTTTGTCGAGGCAAAACGCAATAGTAGGCGGGTTGTCGCTTATGGCGCTGCGGCAAAAGGGAATACGCTTTTAAACTATTGTGGGATTGGAAAGGATTTCATCGACTTCGCTGCGGATCGTAACCCGCACAAGCAAGGGTTGTATTTGCCTGGAACCCATATCCCTGTCTATCACCCGGAAAAGATTTTGGATGCAAGGCCAGACTTTGTACTGATTCTTCCTTGGAATATTAAGGATGAGATTGTAAAAACGATAGGTTATATCCGTGAATGGGGCGGAAGGTTTGTGGTGCCGATTCCAACCGTTGAGGTAATGAATTGATCTTCACGGATACGAAACTCCCGGGAGCTTTCATCATCGAACCGGAGCGCCTCGAGGATGAGCGTGGGTTTTTCGCGCGCACATATTGTAAGAATGAATTCGAAGCACATGGTCTGACTCTGAACATAGCGCAATGCAATATTTCTTTCAATAAAAAAAAGGGGACCTTGCGTGGTATGCACTATCAAGAAAAGCCTCGAGAGGAGGCGAAATTGGTAAGGTGCGTAAGGGGGGCAATTTACGACGTCATCATTGACCTTCGTGCTCATTCAAGCACATATAAAAGGTGGTTCGCCACTGAGCTAACGGCGGAGAATCGGAGAATGCTCTACATTCCTAAAGGTTTCGCCCACGGTTTTCAAACGCTGGAAAATAACGTGGAGATCTTTTATCAAATGTCAGAGTTCTATCATCCTGAACTTGCTTGTGGAGTCCGGTGGAATGATCCGATGTTTGGGATTCGGTGGCCAATCGACCAGCCCAGCATTTCCTCCGAGGACGCGCAGTATCCGGATTTTATCTGATGAAAAGGGTACTGGTTACTGGGGCGACCGGTTTCGTCGGACGCCATAGTCTATCAGCATTGTTGGCTCGCAATTACGAGGTGCATGCCGTCACTTCAAAGGCCATCGGTCAACAGTACCCAAACGTCCAATGGCACTGCGGTAACTTACTGGACTCATCCCAGACCAAGGACTTGCTTGGCGCTGTAAGACCAAGCCATTTATTGCATTTCGCGTGGTACGCAGAGCCTGGAAAATATTGGCACTCGCCCGAAAATTTTCGGTGGGTCAGCGCGAGTCTCGACTTGGTGCAGACTTTCCACAAGCATGGGGGCTGGCGCGCCGTCTTGGCCGGCTCGTGTGCTGAGTATAGTTGGAGCCGCGAAATCTGTGATGAGCAGGCGACCCCGGTACGACCGAGCAGTGTCTACGGCATTTGCAAACACGCACTCCAGGTGCTACTCGCGGCTTACTCTGGCGCAACCGGGCTGAGCAGCGCCTGGGGGCGGATCTTTTACGTTTACGGCCCGTACGAGAAACCTCAGCGGCTGGTTCCATCAGTAGCGCGCGCGCTACTGCGCGGCGAGCCGGCAGCCTGTACCCATGGGGAGCAGGAATGTGATTTCATGCACGTTCGCGACGTGGCAGATGCCTTTTGTGCGCTGCTTGATTCCGATATTAGCGGACCGATCAACGTTGCATCCGGGGTCCCCGTGAAAGTCAAGGATTTCGCGGTTGCTCTCGCCGAGCGCGTCGGGCGTCGTGACTTGTTGCGCTTTGGAGCGATTGCGCCCTCTCCCAACGATCCGCCTCGACTCGTGGCCGACGTTAGTCGACTTGCAAACGAAGTCGGTTGGCGTCCGGCAATCTCGCTTGCAGACGGAATCTCGGAAGTTCTCAACTGGTGGAAAGGTGACTGTGAACGTTCCGCCTGAGGCGGTCTCCTGGATTTCTGACTATCGGGACAAGGGCTTCACACTTCTTCGCGGTGCCGTGCCTCACAGCGTCATCGACCACCTATTGGAACGTTATCTTGACCTTGTTAAGAAAGTGACTGGTCAAGCATTCGGTGAACCGTTTGGCGTGCCAATCATTGACCTTTTCAACACCCGCCCGGATCTTGAATCAGAGGTGTACGTTAAGATAAGAGAGTCTCGCTGGCTCGAAGAGTTTTCGCAGCAACCTGGGCTCGTTCTACCCGTGAGGCATTTGCTGGATGACACATGTGGGCTGCTACAAAAAATTCCGTTCCGCATTGATTTGCCGCTGTGGACCCGGGAGCTTGCACACTGGCACCAAGACTACTTTTATGTGCGAGGAAATACCGATGTGGTCACGGTCTGGGTTCCATTGCAGGATACGCCATTTGCAAAAGGATGCCTCAGTGTTATGCCCGGATCGCATAAGCTAGGAGCTATCGAACACGATTTGGTAATCGGTAAGAAAAGTATTCCCTCAAACATCTTCGATAGCGAAATTAGGATGGTGAAGATGGAGAAGGGGGACGCCCTATTGTTTTCTGCACTGCTTCTCCACTCTTCCAATCTAAACATATCCGATGGCATCCGCTATTCGGTGCAACCACGCTATACGTCCTTAGGGTTACCGCTGGACCCCAAAATGGGCGGAGTCATAAGGCTTTAAGGGGGATCCCGCTATGATCAGGGAACCGAAGAACCAGTCCACTGCCGACAGCGCGCAGTTCGAGCTAATGGCAGAAGTTTTCAAGTCTGCGGCAGGTACAGTTGCCGAAAAGATCGACGCCTTTCCCAAGTTTGCTTCGCGCCAGGCAATCGGCAAGTTCCTGGCCCGCTATGAGATTTTCAAGAAGATCCTGTACGTCAACGGCTCAATAGTGGAGTGCGGCGTGTTGCACGGAGCCGGGCTGCTAACGTTCGCCAAGCTCTCGTCACTGCTTGAGCCGGCGAACCATGTACGCAAGATCATCGGCTTCGACACCTTTAGCGGGTTTCCCTCGGTGAGCGGGAAGGATGCCACAACCAGTGATTCAGCGCATCTTACCGCTGGCGGGCTTGCAGGCTCCACACTGGAGGATGTAGAGCGGGCAGTCAAGCTTTACAATCTGAACCGGCCGATTGCGCACATCCAGAAGGTGGAGTTGGTGAAGGGCGATGTATGCGTCACCGCCCCCGAATACCTGAAGGCCAACCCTCATCTCGTGGTTGCGATGCTCTACCTCGACGTGGACCTCTACGAGCCTACTGTGGCAGCGCTACAGACCTTCGTGTCCCGAATGCCGAAGGGGTCAATCATCGTTTTCGACGAACTCAATGCAAAGATGTTTCCTGGTGAGACGCTGGCCGTCGATGAGGTGCTCGGATTGCACAACCTGCAGATCGAGCGCTTCCCACTCGACTCCTACGTCTCGTATTGCGCGCTCTGAGAACCTATACGCCCTGCTGATGTCCTCTTGCCCCCTCTGCAGCAACTGCGAGGTTCGGGTGTTTCTGCGCCGCCCCAACGTCCCGGTGCATCAGAACCTGCTCTGCGAGGAACGTTCGTCCGCGCGCACCGTGTCGCGCGGCGCGCTCGAGATGGCGGTCTGTGGCACCTGCGGGTTTATCTTTAATGCAGCCTTCCGCGAGGACCAACTTTCTTACGGTAAGGACTACGACAACACTCAGGATTGCTCCCCTGTTTTCGCTGCTTATCTCGACGATCTCGTGCGCCACCTCGTGCTCGACGAAGGTGTGCGCGCGAGTCTCGTGGTCGAGGTGGGCTGTGGCAAGGGTGGTTTCTTGCGCCGGCTCGTTGCATATCCGGGTGCCGAGAATTGCGGCATCGGCTTCGACCCGAGTTACACTGGCCCGGACAGCGTTTGCGGCGGCCGCCTCACGTTCCGCCGTGAGTTGTTTGGGCCGGGCAGCGCAGTCGGCGGGGCCGAAGTCGTCGTTTGCCGGCACGTGATAGAGCATGTCGCGCAGCCGCTCGAGTTGTTGCAATCAGTTCGCCAAGTGCTCGCCCACTGCACGGCAGCGCGCGTCTATTTCGAGACACCGTGCGTTGAGTGGATTCTCAGGAACCGGGTAATCTGGGACTTTTTTTACGAGCACTGCTCGCTGTTCTCGGCACACTCGCTCGCCGCAGCGTTTCGTGCTGCTGGCTTTCATGTTGTCGCCGTGCGCACCCTGTTCGGCGGCCAGTACCTGTGGCTCGAAGCCAAGATCGCATCGGGAATGCAAGAGCCGGGGTGGGCAGTGGGGGCGGTTCCTGAGCTCGCCGACACCTTCGCTGAGTCTGAGGTCCGACAAGCGACGCGCTGGAGTGACGCTTTGCGCAAGCTTGAGCGCACTGGGCAAGTCGCCCTTTGGGGCGCCGGAGCAAAGGGTGCAACCTTTGCCAATCTCGTCGATCCGGACGCCAGGTTGATTGACTGCATCGTGGACCTCAATCCCGCGAAACAGGGAAAGTTCGTGCCGGGCAGCGGTCACCCGATCGTGTCACACGAAGAGCTTACCGTCCGTGGCGTGCGGAACGTGATACTCATGAATCCCAACTACCGCGAGGAGAATGCCGCGCTGCTACGCACGTCCGGCATTGAGGCAAACTTGGTCGAGCTTGCCTGACATGAAGCTCACCATTGACACCACAGCGCGTACCCTCGTTGTTGAAGAAGCAGGGCGCTCGCGGACCCTGGAGCTCTACTCTCGCCCGGCCTTCGAGCTCATCGCTCGCCAGTGGGTGAGAGTCGGCTGGAACGAGAAATACCAGTACACATTCAGCTGGATGGGTCGCCCCATCATCCAGCTACCAGAGGACATCGTACGGGTGCAAGAGGTGATCCATCGAGTAGGGCCGGACGTGATCGTGGAAACGGGAGTTGCCCACGGCGGCTCGCTCATACTCTACGCGAGTCTTGCCAGAGCGCTAGGCAAGGGCCGCGTGATCGGAATCGACATCGAGATAAGGCCGCGTAACCGAAAAGCAATCAAATCGCACACGCTAGCGCCGCTGATCACTCTGATCGAAGGTAGTTCCATCGATCCGGATGTTATAACGCGTGCGAAAGCGTTAATTAGGGAAGGTGAAAAGGTGATGGTGTTGCTCGACTCCAACCACACCAAGAGCTATGTGCTCGCTGAACTCGAGGCGTACTGCAGCCTGGTAACTCCCGGATCCTATATCGTCGCCACAGACGGAGTGATGCGCGACCTCCACGACGTGCCCCGGGGCGCGCCCGACTGGGCGACCGACAACCCCGCAGCGGCGGCGGTTGAGTTCGCGCGGGCGCATCCGGAGTTCGTGCCCGAGCAACCACCATGGCCGTTCAACGAGAGCGCGCTCACTGAAAACGTAACTCATTGGACTGGTGCTTGGCTACGACGCCTTCCAGAGCAAAATGAATAGGATCGCCTTCGCGAGCAGCCTGTTTTCTCTTTTATTGTAGGAACGGTCGTCGCTGAACCAGTCACTAACTGGCCCGGTGGCTATTTGAAGCGCATTGCGAACAATGGTTAGCTTGACATAGCTGATTGACGCGTGCGATGAGTAAATATCCGCTTGTTACCGTAGGTATGCCAGTGCGAAATGGTGCCAACACCCTACGCCGCAGCCTCGACTCATTAGTTCAGTCCGACTATCCAAATCTTGAAATCTTGATCTCTGATAATGCATCAACGGACGATACGCCGAATATCTGCCGAGATTACATGACAAGATACGCAATTATTAGTTACAGCCGGAACGAAACAAACGTAGGCATTACCGCGAACTTTCAGAAGGTACTGAGTAAGGCAAAGGGTTGTTACTTTGCCTGGGCCGCCGCCGACGACTGGTGGGCCCCCGACTTTGTGTCCCGCCTGGTCGGCGAACTCGAGCTGTACCCTGATGCAGTGCTGGCCATGTGTGCGACTGAGCGGGTAAGTCCTCAGGGCTTAGTGTTCGATACTATCCGTTTTACCGGTGACGACTCACCTGCAAGGAAGGGTCATCTGAAAATGGCTTTATCTATTCTTGGCTATCCAAAGGTTTTAAAAGAAAATTTTTACTGCCTTGGGTTACATCGCACCAAAGTGCTGCAGCAGGCCTTTTCCTTGTACACCGACATTCCGGGCCTTGATCGCCTTCTACTTGTTCAGTTGGCACTGGCCGGACGATTTCGGTATGTTGATCACATTCTGCTTCGCAAGACCATCCATGATCGATCGCAGAGGCAACGCAGGCCGAACGAGGTCTACAACATACTTAGGGGGGAAAGAGGGATCCTACGAAAGAAGAATACGGTCTTGGCGGGCGCCATACTACGATCACCGGTAGTTCCCTGGTGGCGTAAGGCCTATACGCCGATTATCCTTGGCGCGGTGCTGCGAAGGCAACTGTGGCCAACTGTATTGCGGCTCTTTGTAATTCCTGTGTGGTCTATGATAAAGCCTTATCTTCCAGTGGGAGTAGTAAAATTTCTGCGTAGCTGCCTCAGGTTCCTGCTCCCCAAAAAGCCGCTTAGATACCGTCCCGGCGGCGGTACGCGGCACTGGAGGAACCGGGGCGTCAACGAGTAAAGTTGGCGTTTGAGCGATAAGAACAAAATTAAGCCACGGACCCTAGCGGTCATTCCAGCACGCGGCGGTTCCAAAAGGCTGCCAAGAAAGAATATCCAACCAATACTTGGCACGCCAATGCTGGTATACACGATTGAGGCGGCACAGAGAGCAACCATGCTGACGGATTATCTGGTGTCATCGGAGGACGAGGAAATTCTGGAATTTGCCCGCAAGCAAGGCGCGGCGACACCGTTTGTGAGACCTGCCCATCTCGCGACGGATGAGGTGCGCAACATCGACACCGTTGCACATGCCCTCGAGTTCATGGAGGGGCAAACGGGCAAACCTTACGACATCGTTGTGCTCTTGCAACCAAGCTGTCCAATTCGAGATCCGAAGCACATTGATGAGGCAGTGCATCTGCTTTGGAAATCTGATCTCCTCACGCTTGCAAGCGTTAAAGGACCATTTAAAAAGCGGGATCCCAATCTGAAGAGGATCCGAAACGGAGTGCTTCAAGCCTATTGCGATGGAGAGGATGCAGCTGGTTGGGAGCCCTTTTACCTATACAACGCATCCATCTATGCAGCGAAAAGAAACTATTTTGTCAGAGAGCGCAAACTTATTTCGCCGAAACAGGTACCGCTCGTTATGGACCAGCTGCATTCAGTCGATGTCGACAATGAGCTTGATCTGCTTGTGGCGGAAGCGTTTATGACCTATCGAGCACGACATGTGAAGGCAGAGGCGTAAGGACAATGCAAGAGTGTAGGCTATTCAAGGGAGTCATTCCGGTTGTCATTACGCCGCTGGACGAGGATGACTCCATCGATGTGGCCGGCCAGCAAAGACTTATCGATTTTCTGATCGAGCGCCAAGTAGGTGGCCTTTGGGCGCTCGGAACCAACAGTGAAGATATGAATCTTTCCTTCCGTAAGCGACTACAGGCGGCTGAAGCAATCTGTAAACGGAATGCGGGGCGTCTGCCACTTGCGATTGGCGCTGGGTTCTTTTGCATGGATGACACCTTTGAGTTCATCGATGCAACCAAGCATCTGGAGTTCGATGCCTATCATGTGATGCCGTACCATCTTCTGCTCAGCCTTGATCGATTGGACTGGTACTATCGACGCATCGCCGATTACGCGCCTAAGCCGCTGTGGCTCTACACCAGCGCTAACTGGGCCCGGCCGATTACGCCTGGCTTTGTGAAAAATCTATCAGAGCACTCAAACATCGCTGGAATTAAATTCAGCAACCGCAACACGACCGACCTTTTAACAGTCATCAGTCTAGCCCGCGACGGTTTCCAGGTCATCACCGCCGTTGCAAAGCAATTCTGTATTACGCTCAGTATGGGGGCGCTGGGCAGTACGAGTAGCCTCGCCAGCTGTCTGCCAGAGCCAATGCAGGAGATCTATGACCTTTTTCAGGCACGCGACCATCAAGGGGCATTGGCTGCCCAGCTTCGGTTGAACGAGTTTCTCGACGCGTTGCCTAAAGGGACACATAAAGACAATTTCCTTCCTGCCGCCGAGGAAAAATATATTCTTTATCTCCGGGGTATCTGTAAGGAATACACGACCTCTTACTATAGAGACGTCAACGAGGAAGAAAAGGTAGCTATCCGCCATGCGCTAGCAAAGTATCGAATGCTGCCCGATTTCGATACTGCATTGGCAGGCACTAGCACAGTTTGATTTAACTCCAGGGCGCATTACTACTGGAGGCAAAGGCTACATACATGTAATCGGCAATTTGTTACCCCAAAGGTTCGTCATGACCACTAAAGCTTTTTTTGCTCAATGTTCGCTGCCTTTTTGGGTGGAAGTCGCTTCCTATTTAGAGCGTCGTTACGGCTGGGAGATTCAATACGTCATTGGCAATAGGGGTGGGGAAGCCAAAGTGCAAGAACTGCTTCCGAATACAGTGTTCCATATGCATGCCCTGGCGAAACGGAGTATTCCACCGAAGCAAATCAAGGATGTTCGCCCGGCACCGCTTGACCAGAATATCCTGACGAGCCTGTCCTCTCATGAGCCCATTTTTCTAAAGATGCTCGACAGGTTGAATTTCGATGGGTCGTTTAGCTATCAAAAGCGCCTGTTTGCCTACCATTCACAGGTAAGTTATTGGAAGGCGGTGCTTGAGCGTTTCCGCCCTGACGTTGTGGTATTTAGACCACCGCCGCACTTGGGATTCGACTACGTCCTATACGCCCTATGCTCCATACTTCGTATTTCAACGATCATGTTCGAGCAGACTGCTATTCCTGGTCTTGTTTTTCCAGTGTCATCATTCGAGAAAGGGTCAGAGGAGATAAGGGCGGCATATCGCGAAGTATTACTTAATGCCAAAGAAACGAAAAAGCAGATCGAACTTTCGGACAGCACTAGCCGCTACTTGGATGGATTGAGAAAGGATTATTCAGAGGGCCTGCCGTTTCACTTGAGATACAAACTGCAACACATGGATTCACGCAGATCGAGAAGCGCATTTCTTTCCTCCATTTGGATTGATGTAAAAGAGGTTGGCCGCGCCATATTGATTGGTTTCACTGGTGCACGCGAATCAAATAAGAGCTTCTACAGAATCATCGGTAAATTCCAGAGATTGCGCTTGAGAAGGTACTACCAGTCATTGACTAAAGAAGTTTCATTTGGTCATCCGTATATCTTCGTTGCCCTGCAATGCGAGCCGGAACGGCGAGCCTTCCCCAGCGGTGGTGTTTTCGGTCATCAATATCTAATGATCGACCTGCTCGCCAGGCATCTCCCTAAGGGTTGGCGCCTTTACGTCAAGGAGCACGTGTCCCAGTTTAAGTCCTATCAGCATGCGGAGCGGGCAAGGACGTTTGCCTTTTATGACTATATCGCATCCCGTGATGGCGTTTCACTTGTTCCCCTATCAGTGAATTCGTTTCAGCTGATCGACGGAGCTAAGGCGGTGGCGACGATTTCGGGGACCGTGGGCTGGGAAGCTGTTAACCGTGGAATACCGGCTATGCTATTCGGTTACAGTTGGTACCGTGACTGCGAGGGCATATTCGTCACAAATAATGAGCATGCGTGTATCGACGCATTGACTCGGATTGCAGAGGGATATCATGTCGATCGGTACAAGATATTGCTTTACGCTAAGGTTCTCGAGCAGAAATGTGTAAAAGGCTATATCGACAAGGTGTCCGCGAAAATAAATCTTATTCCTTACCAACAAAACGTAAATAATATAGGAGAGGCGATCGCGGCGTTCTATTCTAGTAGTCGACCGGTTAAAACTAAACTTGCTGGATGATTTGACGACCACAGTAATGGTGTAGTTCCTAGGAATTTACTGCTTGCCGCCTTAACACGAAAGCACATGGAATTGTCATACTTCATGGCACTTTGTGTTTAAAAAAGTGAAGGGCATTGATGCATTGGTATTGTAGACGCAATCGCAGCTAACGTATTGGCAAACGAGAATTGTCGCGACAGCAGCTAGCTGACCTGCGGAAGCACGGCTTGATTACATTTCTTTGTGCCCATGTGGAACAAGTGTTGTAGTAAGGAACGCGCACTACATCTATCTGGTTGGAGGAGATAGGGTATTTTGTATGATGGTGCAGTTCATGATATTGCCGCTGCGTGGAGGTTCGCAAATTCTCCTAGTAAGCCATTCCTAATTTTTAGGCTTAATACTTACTCCTACCTACCGGATATCTGGCGCACCGCCTGAGCAGCGGAGCTAATCGACTAGACGAAAGAGCGTATTTTTCAGGTGATCGTCTACCGAATTGGGCTCATCAAAGGCATCCAAGACTCCTTTAATCATCCCCACATAACCGGCGCGCACAATGCTGAGCCAAAAATTCTGGTGGAAGGCTTTCTTTTTCGCAACGTATCTTAGGTTCAGTACCCTCGTTGCAGGTTTGCTCTACCTATCCGTTCGGCTTGTTAAACCTTCGAAACACGACTGCCGTGTAAGCGTTTTGCTTCTGAGTAAAGAAAGTTTTTATCAGGATGCTATGACAAGCCTGAGTCCAGATGAGCGTTTCCAGGTTTACAGCCTAGACGTTGTATGCAATAAGGCCTTCAAAGCGATAGCTTCGGTGTTCTTGCCTCCCGAGATTGATGATTGCAATTACCTGGTAAGTGCCGAACCTGCGCACGCGGGTAAAGCTGCCTACAGAGCGTTTCTAAAAAAGGTTTGGCCGAGATTTCGCAGGTTGTTGCATATTGACGTGGTGCTCACCGCGAATTCCGCTTACTACGCAGAACGAGAGTTGGCGGGAGTGCTGGAAGAGTTTGGAATTCCGTTTATTGTGCTACATAAGGAGAATCTCAAGAGTCCTGGGCGGGTTGATTTTTTCAAGGAAATATACAGGACTCGCCGTGGCCAGTTCACGGGCCGGAAGATCCTTGTATATAATGAAACTGAGCGACAACTGCAGATCGAAGCGGGCGTAGTACTACCATACCAAGTGCAGGTTGTAGGGATGCCACGCCTCGATCGGGCGCATCAGTGGCGCGCCAATCATTCGTATAGAACTGGAGGTCGTGATGCTCGACGGCGTCACGTACTCTTTCTCTCGTTCGGCTCCAAGGCCGGCCTCCCATTTATCGGGCGTAAGCGCCGATCTGGCTTCGACGAACAGGGAGAGGCCCTCGATGAGGAAAGAGCAAGCCTTTCCTGGGAAGTGCTATCTCGACACTGCCACCAGGCCATGGTAGAGCTGGCGCGCAACTATCCTTCCATCAAAGTCGTGATCAAAGTCAAAGGGCGATATAGAGAGACAAACGCCTTTAAAGCAAGCCTAGGGAAGGTCGATGCGTTGCCGACCAATATAAAAATTGTGGTTGGCAGTGACGCATTCGGCTACATCGTAGATTGTGACGTAGTTTGCGGATTCAATACAACGGCATTGCTTGAAGCGATAGCTGTCAGGAAACCAGTAGTCGTGCCATGGTTTGACGAAGCATTAGATCCACGGCTGTACCCATACATTATTGATCTTCAAGATACTGTGGACTACGTCAGCTCACCAAAGGAACTCATCGACCAACTGAAACAATACGCGTTAGGTGAAAGAGTAATTACACCCGGTCAGGAGTTATCTCCGCAGGAGCGCGAGGTGCTGACTAAATGGACTGGCAACGTGGATGGACTAGCAGGAAAAAATGTGCGAGAGGCGATCTTTCGTGAACTACGCGGCACTGCTATTTGAACAATTTTATTGATGGTTGAATTGGCACTTACCCGTTATATAGTCCCCTACGTAATGTTCCAAGTTACGTCGTCTTGCATCGATGCACCCGTTTCCGTTTAAGCCCGAGTTTGAAATAGGTCATCGCCGCGTAGGCGGCGGTGCGCCCGTCTTGATTATCGCCGAGGCTGGGGTCTCTCACTTCGGTGACGTAACGCTTGCCGTGCAGCTCGTGGAACTCGCTGCAAAAGCCGGGGCGGATGCCTTCAAGACACAAGTCTTCGATGTGGATGCGCTCTATGCCAGCCGTGAGCCTGCCTGGCGTGAGCGACTGCGCACACGCAACCTCACGCTGGCTGAGTGTCGTGAGCTCAAGGCGCTGTGTGCTGCCAAAGGACTGCTCTTCATGGCCACCGCGCATGACGAGAGCCGCATTCCCTGGCTCGTGGAACTTAATGTGCCGGCCATCAAGGTGGGCTCTGGCGAACGAAACAACCCGGAGTTTCTTAAGAAACTGGCGGCGCTTGGGAAACCCATGATCGTGTCGACTGGTATGTACGGAGATACCGACGTGATTGAAGTGCTCGATACGTTAGCTGAGACTAAATGTGACGAGCTTGCATTGCTCCACTGCGTGACCTGTTATCCCACGCCGCCCCACGATGTGAACCTGCTGGCAATGGATCGCCTGAGCGAGATCTTTCCGGGACCCGTCGGTTATTCAGACCACACGCCGGATGGGGTTGCGGTCCTTGCCGCCGTGGCGCGCGGTGCCTGCATCGTCGAGAAGCACATCACGATCCTACGTGATGTCCCGAATGCCCAGGACTGGAAGGTCTCTGCGGGACCTGATGATTTTCCCAAGCTCGTCGCTGAGATCCGCCGCGTGGAGTCCATGCTCGGCCACGGCCGCAAGGAGATGGCTCATTGCGAGCAGGGTGCTGCTGGCTGGGCGTTGAAGTCCATGGTTGCTGCGCGGGATCTGCCCAAGGGACATTACATTGTTGAGGGAGACGTGATCGCAAAGCGGCCCGGGCTCGGCGTGCCACCGAGCCGCATAAGTGACTTCTACGGCCACAGACTCAAGCATTCGATTGCAGCGGATACTGCGCTACGCTTTGAGGACATTGATTGAAAAAACGCCGCGTTTGCGTGTGGTCCGGTAAGCGTGGCGGCTACGGGGCGCTCGCGCCGACCATGGAGGCCATCGCGGCACATCCGGATATGGAAATGCAGGTTGTGGTAACCGATCAGCACCTGTACGACCGGTTTGGTCGCACCGTATCCGAGGTAGAAAACCGCTTCCCCGTTGCTGCAACCATTGATATGGGGCAGGAGGGTGATTCGAATGAGGACCGCGCCCGCGCCATCGGCTCATGCGTTACCAAAGCGGTCGACGTATTGCGTGACCTCGGTGCCAATATCCTGCTTGTTATTGGGGACCGGGGTGAGGTACTAGCCGCCTGTATCGCCGCGCATAACATGCGGATCGCGATTGCGCATGTACAGGGGGGAGATGTCTCGGGGAGCTTAGACGAGCCGGTTCGCCACGCCATCACCAAACTCGCGCATATCCATTTCCCTTCAACACAAGCCTCCGCCCAGCGTATTCTCGCGATGGGCGAAGAGCCATGGCGCGTGCATGTCGTCGGCGACACTCATATCGATCAGATATTCCTTGGAGCTGTTACTTCGAAGGACGAACTGCGCACGCGTTACGCACTTCCGGCAGAAGGTCCATTTGTTCTTGTCTTGCAACATGCCGATTCAACGGAGCCTTCGCATAGCGCTGCCCAAATGGCGGAAACATTAGCCGCTGTATCAACCTTCGGGATCCGGACGCTTTTGATCTACCCGTGTTCCGATCAGGGCTTCGACGGGATTATCAATGAGATCGAGAAGGCAGCGAACCCCCCAATAGTCACAGTGCATAAAAATATTCCGGCACCCGATTTTGTCGGTCTTGAGACACAGGCTGCTTGTCTCGTCGGAAACTCATCCGCCGCGCTGATCGAGGCACCATATTTCGGACTACCGGCAGTCAACGTCGGTGAGCGGCAACGCGGGCGCGAACGTGCTGAGAATGTGATCGATGTGACCTACGATCGCGGATTAATAAAAGCTGCGATCGAGAGAGCCCTCTATGATGAAGCCTTCCGCAATCATATTCATAACTTGACGCCGCCATTCGGCGATGGCACGGCTTATAGGAGAATTACTGGAGTGCTCGCCACAGTCGAGCTCGATGACAGGCTTCTGAACAAACGAATGACATACTGAAATGCCGCGACCCAGGGCGCTCTACTACACGATTTTGAACTTCATGCCCAATAACCTCTTGGTCCTGAGCAAACAGTTCAACGTGACACAACTACCGGATCCTGGCGCGGAC
This sequence comes from Gammaproteobacteria bacterium, assembly GCA_022614965.1. GTDB lineage: Bacteria > Pseudomonadota > Gammaproteobacteria > JAKEHO01 > JAKEHO01 > JAKEHO01. The sequence continues at coordinate 60,009 of JAKEHO010000043.1, read as the reverse complement.
ACGGATGAGATACTCGCCAACCTTGATCTCTGCTTTGCTCCACTTGGATATCCCTTTGATGCAGCTAAAATGCAACGCTGTCCGAAGCTGAAGGCCATCGTGACAAACACCACCGGTGTACCACATATTGACATGCCAATGGCAGCTGCTCGCGGCATGCGAATCTTCTCTTTGAAGGACGAGCAGGCGTTTCTTCGGACGATCACGGCCACGGCAGAACATACATGGGGATTGTTGCTCGCGCTGCTTCGGCGCACGCCATGGGGCTTCCAAGCTGTGCTCGGTGGTGAATGGAATCGTTTTGATTTCGGTGCGCCCGCCATGCTCTCGAGGCTTTCACTCGGCATTGTGGGCCTAGGGAGATTGGGGTCCATGGTAGCGAGGTATGGTGCCGCCTTCGGTATGCATGTGCACTACTACGACCCATACGTTGAGCCACCAGCAGATGGTCCAAAACGCAAAGAAACGATTGAAGATCTTATCGCTGCCTCTGACGTGCTGACCCTTCATGCTCCCTCCAATAAGGAAACCCGCCACGTCATAAACCGGGACGTCATCAACCGATGTAAGCCCGGTGCCATCATCATTAATACGTCACGAGGTGAACTCATTGATGAGATGGCCTTACTTGATGCACTACAAGAAAAGCGTCTTGCAGGAGCTGCGCTTGATGTATTGGATGACGAATATTCGCCTAGATTTCGCCCTGCCGATCACCCTTTGGTCCACTATGCCCGTCAACACGACAATCTTTTAATTACGCCACACATCGGTGGCTCGAGCCTGGACGCATGGAATGAGACCCAGAGGAGAGTGATTGACATGGCCACTGCGTATTTCAAGGAGATGGATCGGAGGTGAGGACGCTCGACGGTGTGTGTTGGGGCTTAGTGCCGGCGCGTGGGGGATCAAAGAGTGTCCCAATGAAAAACCTTGCACCGCTGGCAGGTCGTCCCCTGATTGACTATTGTGTTGCAGCAGGTCGCGCAACAAAGTGCATTTCGCGGCTGATGTGTAGTACCGACTCGGATGTCATTGCAATGCATTGTCGCCAACTTGGTGTTGAGAACCATCCCCGCCCGGTGGAACTTGGCGCTGATGACATACCACTATTCGATGTCATCGTCCAACTTCTAGAAGATGTGACAGAGCGTGAAGGAGCCGTAGCCGAATTACTTGCACTACTTCAGCCGACTTCCCCGTTTATTTTGCCTGAGCATGTTGAACAGTGTGTCAGGGGGCTAAATAACAACGTAGACGCGGCTTCTGCCCAGACACTCATACCCTGTCCCCATAATCACCATGCTTATAACCAGCGCGTGATCAAGGATGGCTGGGTTGCATTTTGCTTTCCCGATGAGCGCCGCAGTGCATACAACAAGCAGAGCAAGCCGCGGCATTTTCTATTCGGCAATGTGGTGGTATTTCGCATCAAAACCGCATTAGAACAAGGCACGGTGTTCGCAGAACCCTCGCTTGCGTATGAAGTACCGCCGATCTTTGGGTTCGACTGTGACGGGCCGGAGGATTTTCGCATCGGCGAGCTGCTGCTAAAGAGTGCGCTCGTTCAGCTGCCACACCTCTAACGTGCCAAAACGGGTGTTCGGAGTCGGTTTTAGCAGGGCGTCTTCATCAATCTTTGGATACCGATATTCATGATGAATTGCGAAGAGGGAGACTATCGTTATGCGTGTTTTGATATTGGGAGGTGATGGCTATCTTGGCTGGCCGACCGCTATGCACTTTTCTGCAGCGGGCGATGACGTGTGGGTGGCCGATAATTTTGCAAAACGTAAATGGGAACTCGAAGAAGGCATTGCCCCGCTCGTCGCGGTTCCAACGCTACATCGTCGGATTAGGCGCTGGAAGGCACTCACGGATAAGACCATGCACATACGGGTCGGCGATCTCACAAATCACCGCTTTGTGTACAACCTTTTTGAAGAAGCGCAACCTGACGTCATCGTGCACTATGCAGAGCAACCGTCAGCACCCTATTCAATGCAGAACCGTGCCACCGCCGTGTTCACCCAAGTGAATAATCTGACTGGTACTTTGAATGTACTATTTGCGATGCGTCGGCACTGCCCAGACGCGCATCTTGTGAAGCTTGGCACAATGGGGGAATACGGTACGCCTAATATCGATATAGAGGAAGGCTATATCACCATCAACCACAACGGCCGTACAGACACCGTGCTGTACCCTAAACAGCCTGGCAGCTACTACCACCTATCAAAGGTGCATGATTCACACAACATTAATTTTGCCTGCCGCATATGGGGCCTTCGGGCCACCGATCTCAATCAAGGAGTCGTCTATGGCATTGACACTGACCAGACCGCACTGGATCCAGACTTCAGAACCTCGTTTCATTATGATCATGTCTTCGGTACCGTGCTGAATCGTTTCGTTGTGCAGGCGGCTGTTGGCGAACCACTGACTCTTTATGGCAAGGGCGGGCAAACACGGGGCTTCCTTAATATTCGCGACACACTACAGTGTGTTGACCTCGCGGCGCGCAACCCATCAAACGCCGGAGAATATCGCGTTTTTAACCAATTTACGGAGCAGTTTTCTGTGATGGAGCTTGCCGATAGAATGGTTGCGGCAGGAAAACGTGCCGGACTCAAAGTAAAGATTAGGCACATCGATAACCCGCGCGTCGAGCTAGAGGAACACTACTACAACGCAAAGCACTCAAAACTGAACGAACTTGGCCTCAACCCAAGCCTGCTGACAGGCGCCGTGATCGACTCCATGCTTGCTACTGCCCAGACCTATCGCTCCAATGTCGATAAAGAAATGTTTCTGCCGCAAATCCGGTGGGTTGGCGGCCAGGAACGGTTACCGTAGCTATGTTTGATTCAAACCGGGTCATTTTACTGCCCATTGAAACAAAGGTACGGGAGTTTCACGGCAAATTACTGCTTGCTGCCGTTGCCGCGGAAGCCGGCTTCGACGTCGTAATAGGTGAACAGAGTGCCATCACCCGACAAATCGGGCGCTTACCTCCCGGAATCTATATTGATAAAAGTGTCGCCCGCACCAAGACAAGGCATTTTCATCAACTTCGGAAGCTCGGTCATCGGGTTGTCGCTTGGTGCGAGGAAGGACTCGTGTTTCGCGACCGCGATACTTATCTTCACGAACGCGTCTCGGTGGCATCGCTCGATCAGGCCGACGTATTCTTCGCATGGGGCGACGCGCAGGCTGATGCAGTCCTAAGTAAGGCCCCTCATGCTGCAAATAAGATCGTATGTTCAGGCAATCCGCGATTCGACATTCTGCGCCCAGGCATTCGTGATTTATTGGCTAACGAAGCTGACGTGCTGCGTCGAACTCACGGTCCGTTCATCCTGATAAATACAAACTTCAGTCGCTTTAACCACTTCAACGGCCGTGAATTTGTCATCGACGTACTGAAGCAACGTGGAACAATCAAAACCTCCGAACAGGAGGCGTTTTTCCGCCGCTGGGGTGACTACCTTGGGGTACTGTATCGGGAGTTTGCTGCCATGCTCCCTGATCTTTCCACAGCATTTGCAACCCGTAACATCATACTAAGGCCACACCCTTCAGAAAATCATGAGGCATGGCGTGCGGAAGTAAAAAATCTACCCAACGTTAAAGTCATCCATGAAGGAAGCCCCGTCCCTTGGATCCTGGCATGCGATGTGCTTGTGCATAATTCCTGCACAACGGGTGTAGAAGCTTATCTAGTCGATCGCCCTGTTATTGCCTATCGTCCCGTCACCGACGAGGTACTTGATTCCTATCTTCCGAATATCTTGAGTCACGAAGCGTACGATCGTGCGGCGCTCATTGATATGACCAAGGCCATCGTCGCGGGTGGGCGGCTAGGTAACCCTGACGAGGATCGAAAGCGCCGTGAGGCGGCACATCGTTATATTACGGCTCTCGATGGACCTCTCGCGGCCGAACGGGTTGTTGAGGCGCTCCAGACCCGGGTGCCGAAATCACCTACTTACCAACGGTTCGTTACTCCAAGACTCATTCATACGCTGGAATCTACGGCACGCCCGATTCTTTCAGTACTTCGGCGAGCGATGGGGCGTAGCCAACGCTATGAGGCTTATGCACGGCAGAAGTTTTCAGGTATTGCGCTCAGAGATGTCACGGAGACCTTGGCCGGCTTGCAAGCCGCAACAAATCGTTTTGCCACGGTCAAAGCCCGTGCACTGCCAGGTACGGCGCTTTGTTTCCATATTACCAACGGGCAGGCATGAACGAAGAGCAAGGCAATGTGCTTCACGATCCCGTGTGGTTTCGTAAGCGCCTCAAGCGATGGGTTGCGCCTTACCCTCGTGTCTATCGTTTACTAGTCGGCCTCTACCATTCATACCATTTTGGCGCCGTGCCGTTCATGCGGACCCTGATTGGGGCTGGCCAAAAGCAGCGGCGCGATGAATCTCATTTCCGAACATTCCTTTCGCAGCAGCAGATACTGAGTTTCGATGTCAAGATTGGCGATGCTGGGACGCCGGATGAATGGATGAACATTTTCCTTTTGTAAATCATGTTTATCCGCCAGGCGCTGGCATCAAGATATTAAAGGACGTTAGGCGACCGCATGAAGCACGCTATACGCGCCATGAGCTTGATCCATCGCCTGGCAGCCGGCGAGTGCGGGCACGCACCCCGAGCCCTATCGCGCTGGTGCGCGTTGCAAACTATTTGTTTAGCCACGGCCTGGCCCCGGGATTTGGGATATCGTTGAGTTCAAGACAGGTGATCGATCGTTCACTGCCTACATTCTGCAGCACGTTGATGGAGGCAAACCCACACGCGAGCAGTACGCCGAGTTTATGGGTAGCCTGCATGGGGTCTTGGCGCGTGGAGAATTGCGGACCCCCCACGGTAGTATCGACTCTGCGCTCGATTTTAGCCCACCTGATTGCAACGGAAATTTGATTATTGACCGCTCCACGGGCCGTCCGTTCTATGTCGATTTTCAGGCCTTTGAGCTCGCGAATGAGGTGCAACTTTTTAGCGAAATTGCAGCAAGAGAAAAAAATACCTTACATTTTGGCGGCACGAGATTCTTTCGTGGGGGCGGCAATTACCTGTACCAGTCGATTCCAGGGCTCACCGTCGGCAAACGGGATGTGACTCATCGTTGGCGGGAATTCGAGGCGATGTTCAAGGTTGCAAGACTGTCACTTGCAGGACGCACAATCTACGATATTGGATGCAATACCGGTTTGATGTTGTATAACGCGCTTTCTTCTGGGGCACTCTGGGGCTTTGGATGGGACACCGCGCAGGTGATTGATGGCAGCCGACGTATCTTGCTCGCATTGGGGGCGACGCGCTTTACGCTCATCCCAGGCGCTATTGGGCTAGAAACGAATTTTGCCTGTGCGATCCCGGATCACCTTATGGAGCCACGCCATGGTGTATTGTTCTATTTGGCTATTAGCGATCACATTGGATTTCCGAATGGAATCGCGAGTCTACCTTGGCAGTACATGTTGTACGAAGGTCATTCGGGGCAGTCGATTGCCGGCGAAAGCGTCCGCTTGGTCTCGGTACCGTGGTTGAAGGATGCAGAAATCCTAGCAACTCGGGCATTTTCCGACGGCGATAGTCCCAAGCGGCCAGTCATTCTGCTCAGACGCGCGTAGCCTTTTTATGGCTCACTCTGATCCCACGGATATCAAAGCCTTGGCAAGGCAGTTTGCAAAGTGCGAGCGCATCTCCGATTTCCTTCGATTGTGGCTTACGCATTCTTTACTCGAGGAGACACATCAGGAGATTCTGTATCAGTATTATGTCAATTATCGTCGCCATTTTTCCGCACGGGTTAGGCGGTTCTACGATGAACAGACCCGCGAAGTCATGGCCTTCCTCGAAAGGATACCCCGCGCCAACGTATTGGAAGTGGGCTGCGGCTGCGGCACCGAATCGCTCTGGCTTGCGCTCCACGGAGCCAGTATCACCGCGATCGATCTTAAGCCAGAGCGGATGGGCGTCGCACGGGCACGACAACAGGTGCTCGCCGATCTCCTGGAGCGAACGATCCCGTGTAACTTTCGCCTGGCGTCGATTCTGGATCTGGACGGGTCGGAGCTTTATGACCTCATTTGGATGGAGCAAACCTTTCACCATCTGGAACCGCGGGCCCAGGTGGTTGACCATTTGGCAGCGCTACTTAAGCCGGGTGGCTATCTGGTCATCAGTGAGGCCAATGCCTTGAATCCGTTTTTGCAACTGCATCTCTTGTTCAGGAGAGGGGTTCGAACTGTCGATACGTTTGTGGCCAAGGATGGCACGGAACATCCCTATGGCGTGGAACGTGTTATCACGGCGACGGGTCTTACGCGCCTTTTCGATCGACGCGGAGTTAAGCGCCGAGTTCTCCGTTACTTCCGGGTGTTACCGAGCCATCCCGTGTTTGATCATATCGGTTGGTTGGAGAATTGGCTGGAGGGAAGCCGACTCGCCGTTCTTAACACACATTATAACTATGTCGGATGCCGTATTTGACCTGCATGACGAAATGCGGGTGAGGTGCGTAGCAACTCATGATAGTGCTGAAGGAACAAGCGCCGAGGATAATCACGGCAGACAATGAGCCGATAGATATCCTTGTCGTCACCCGCAAACTCGATATCGGAGGAACCGAACGGCATCTGCTGGACGTACTGCCTCGACTCAACCGCGGATTGCTAAAGGTTTTCGTATGTGTATTACGCGGCGGTGGGGCACTTGAAGATACGATGAAAGCGGCAGGCGTAGAGGTCTGTACCCCCCCCTGGCAACGACCCAAGAGCCTTCGCATTGTCTTTGCAGCGTTTTATTTACTTGGGATCCTAATCCATCGACGCCCCAGTATCGTTCATTTTTTCCTGCCCGAAGCGTCTATTGTCGGCGGCCTATGCGCACTGGTTGCCTCAGGCGCAACTCGCATTATAAGCCGGCGAAGCCTGAATGATTATCAACGCAAGCATCCTGTACTGGCTCACCTTGAACGCTGGGTACAAATGCGCACAGACGCTATGCTCGGAAATTCTCGTGCAGTTGTTAATCAGCTTCGCGATGAAGGTGTTCCGTCGAACAAGTTGGGATTGATCTATAACGGCGTAGATGTGCAGTTGTTCGACAGATTGGGCAGTGCGCGAGCCTTGCGGCAATCATTGGGCCTGCCGGAAACTGCTCTCATTCTGGTCATCGTTGCAACTCTTATACCGCACAAGGGACACGTTGATCTATTACGTGCGCTAAAGACAGTCGTGTGTGACTTGCCAAAGCACTGGCTCTTGCTCTGCATCGGGCGAGATGATGGCATCGGGGACGGCTTGCAGGAGGAGGCACAGAGTCTCGGTATCGAAAAACACATCCGATGGCTGGGGGAGCGTATTGATGTGCCCCAGTTGTTGAAAGCGGCGGATATTGGCATCTCAGCATCTCACCAGGAAGGTTTTTCAAACAGTGTGCTTGAGTGTATGGCTGCACGGCTGCCAATCGTGGTTACGAATGTCGGTGGTAATGTGGAAGCCGTGATTGATGGGGTCACTGGATTGGTTGTCCCGCGAGCCAATCCTGGCTTACTTGGCAAGGCAATACTGGCGCTTGCGAGCGATCCTGAACGCCGGACGCGAATGGGTCTGGCTGGAAGACAACGGGTAAAGATGGAATTCTCTCTAGATGAAAGTGTGGCTCAGTACCTGCGGTTGTACTCGGGGTTAGCGAAGCCCGACAGTTCCCCACTCTCGGCTATTCTCGGATCAAACTGATAGATCGTCGGCGCAGAGCCTACCTCGCCGTACGCCATTGATCTGGATTCACAAAACTGCCTGGCCCTTTGGGCAATTCCCTAACTGCGGCTAGGGAAACGAGCCGAGTTTTCGTAGCCAATGAAGGTGTCGAATTTGCGCGCCCTCTAGTCGTCGGGCTTGAGCTGCGGTGCGCGGGGGCGCGTTGTGTGCTTCCGGTTCAATGCCCGGTTGACTGAGTAACTAAATCATGTGCGGCCTATCTGACTTTATCGACTTCAGAAAGGCATCCAGCCATGATGCGCTGCATAACACGGTGCGCATGATGGCTGACACGCTTCAACATCGGGGACCGGACCATGGCGGAACGTGGATCGATGCCAAAACAGGGGTTGCGCTGGGACATCGTAGGCTGTCAATCATCGACCTGTCCCCAGCGGGTCATCAGCCCATGATGTCACATGATGCGGTTTACGTGCTGGTCTATAACGGAGAGATCTACAACTTTCGCGAACTGCGCCTGCAGCTCGAAGCACGGGGCACCCAATTTTTCGGTCATTCCGATACGGGGGTCATCCTGGAAGCGTGTTCTGCCTGGGGCGTGATCGATGCCGTGAAGCGCTTAAACGGGATGTTTGCGTTTGCGTTGCGGGATCGCAGAGAGGGCATACTCTATCTAGTACGTGACCGCATGGGCGAGAAACCCCTTTATTACGGTTGGACACATGATGCATTCTTCTTTGCATTCGAGCTGAAGGCCATTTTGACTTACCCAGCACTCAAACCTCAAATCGATCACAAAGCATTGGCGCTCTATCTGAAACTCAATTATGTTTCAGCACCCCAATCGATTTATAAAGGTGTCGTCATACTGTTGCCAGGAACAATCCTGGCCATTCCAAGCCGCAAACGTGCACTACCTGCATCTGCTCATGCATATTGGACCCTAAAAGATATCGCAGAGCGTCGGACAGCAGATCTCTACGCAGGATCTGAGGCTGATGCTGTGACGGAATTTGAAGTCCTGCTACGTAATGCAGTTCGGTTGCGGATGGAATCGGACGTGCCCCTCGGCGCATTTCTGTCAGGGGGACTTGACTCAAGTATTGTCGCCGCCCTGATGCAAGCGGAAAGCACGCTACCCATCAAAACGTTTACCGTGGGATATGCGGAGCATGGGTATAACGAGGCGAACAACGCGCGCGCCGTCGCACGATTTCTTGGGATAGATCATACGGAGTTTCATGTCACAGCAGACGAGGCGAGATCGGTGATTCCCGGCCTACCGAATCTCTATGATGAGCCATTTTCTGACGTGCCGCAGATACCTACTCTGTTCATTGCCCGGCTTGCTCGGCGCCACGTTACGGTGAGCCTTTCCGGCGATGGCGGAGATGAACTGTTTGGAGGCTACAACCGCCATATTTGGGCACCAAGGATATGGAAAAACGTCGGTTGGTTGCTCAGCTCACTTCAACAGCAAGTAGCCAGAGCGCTCAGGTGGGTTTCCGTTGGGTCATGGGATCGAATCATTAACTCATTCGAGCCCCTTCTGCCAGATAGGATGAGGGTTGCGAATGCTGGCGAGAAGATGCATAAGCTGGCTGATGTGAACACAGCAGCGGATCAGGAAGCGCTGTATTTTGCTTTGGTGTCTAATGGCGCTGGCGATACTTTGTTTGCCAACGATCCAGGGGAAAATTCTGTGCCTCTTTATGATCGCAAGCAGTGGGCGAGCTTACTGACTTTACGCCGTGGATGATCTTTCTCGACATGCTGTGCTATCTCCCTGATGACATTCTCGTGAAAGTCGATCGTGCAAGCACGGGCGTGAGCCTCGAATCTCGGGCACCTTTTTTGATCATCGGGCCATTGAACTTGCTTGGCGCCTGCCCTTGTCGATGAAGAACCGGCATGGCGAGAGCAAATGGCTGGCGCGCCAGATCCTCTACTAGGTCGTTCCTAAGGAATTGATTGCCCGACCGAAAATGGGGTTTGCAGTACCGATTGATTCATGGTTGCGTGGCCCGCTTCGCGACTGGGCCGAGAGTCTGCTTGACGATCAACGTTTGCGAACACAGGGACTTCTCAATCCGGTTGCGATACGGCAGAAATGGCAGGAGCATCTGGCCGGTCAACGCAATTGGCAGTACCACCTATGGGGCATTCTTATGTTTCAAGCATGGTGTGAACGTTGGGCCATATGAATCCCAAGATTCTGTATCTTGTTACGGAGGATTGGTACTTCTGCTCCCACAGGATCTCGCTCGCATGCGCGGCGCGCGATGCGGGATTTGACGTGGTTGTCACAACAAGGGTGAACAAGCACGCTGAACAGATACGTAAAGCAGGGTTGAAATTGGTTCCTATTGATTTTCCTCGATCTGGAAGATATCCGTGGCGTGATATCCGCGTGATCCGCTCCCTGATGCATATATACCGATCTGAACGGCCTGATATTCTTCATCATGTGGCAATGAAGCCGGTACTCTATGGTAGTGCAGCGGCGCTGTTAACAGGCGCATCGGCGATCGTAAACGCATTGACTGGCTTGGGTTATATATTCACGTCTCATCACTGGCGAGCACGCCTGTTACGCCGTCTGGTGAAGCCCGCATTGCGCATCTTGTTATCCAGGGGAAATAGCTGGGTCGTCCTTCAAAATCCGGATGATCAACAAATGCTTACCAACGCTGGCCTTTTGAAGAACGATCGGGTTGTTGTGATAAAGGGATCGGGCGTTGATATGAAAAAATTTAGCCCAAGCTCAGAAGGTAAAGGCGCTGCTACTGTTGTCCTGGCCTCGCGTATGTTATGGGACAAGGGTGTGCGAGAGTTTGTCGATGCCGCCCAAGCGCTTCGGGCCGATGGGATCAATGCGCGTTTTGTGCTGGTTGGTGAGACGGACGCTGAAAATCCTTCAGCGATAAAATCGCATGTTTTAGAGCAATGGCAGCAGGGCGGCGTAGTGGAATGGTGGGGCAGGCGCGATGATATGCCGGCAGTGTTCAAGATGGCGCATATCGTGTGCCTTCCGTCGTATCGGGAGGGCTTGCCTAAGGTACTGGTTGAAGCCGCTGCATCCGGCAGGCCAATCGTAGCTGCTGATGCGCCGGGTTGCCACGAGATCGTTCGTGATGGTGAGAACGGCTTTCTCGTTCCAGCGAGGGATTCGGTCGCTTTGGCACGTGCGTTAAAGCATCTAATCGAAGACGCCTCACTGCGCAAAAAGATGGGCGAGCGCGGCCGGATGCTCGCGGTGACTGAATTTTCGATCGACAGGGTAACCAAAGACACGCTGGATCTCTATAGGGAGATATTACGTGCCACGCAAATTCAATTCGGCAGTATTCGGGAAACGGGTTCGTGATACACGAGGGGCTCTTCAGCAATACGTTCCAGCAAGCTCTTCAATCGTGCGAGTCGGCGAGCAGCGACTAGGGTCTGCGGACGACCTGCGCAATGCGAATTCTCCTCACTGGAGCGAAGGGTTTTATCGGGCGCGCGGTTGGTGCCTCTGTCATTGCTGCGGGCTATGATGTCCGGGCGACTAGTCGGGATCCAGATCACTATAAATCCCAAACTGATCGCGAGATAAAGGATTGGATCGCGCTTGATGTGGCCGATGAAAAGACGAATTGGTCCCACGCCGTTGAGGGTGTCGATGTGGTCATCCATTTGGCTGGTCGGGTACACATTATGGGACGGGAGGCCCGCGATGCGCTCGCGGAGTATAGACGAATAAACACTCAAGCCACCGAACACCTCGCACGATCGGCGGCTGCGCGTGGCGTGAAGAGATTTATCTATCTGAGTTCCATCAAGGTCAACGGTGAGCACACGCGTCGAGGCGAGGATGGCGACTGGCAGCGGTATTCAGAGAAGGATCCCGCTCGGCCGCAAGACGCCTATGGAATAAGTAAGTGGGAGGCTGAACAGGCCCTTCAGCGCATTGGTGCCACCAGCAAGTTGGAGACTGTGATCTTGCGCGTTCCCTTGGTCTACGGTCCCGGTGTAAAGGCGAATTTTTTGCGCTTGCTGCGGATTGTTAAACTCGGAATACCGCTGCCACTCGGCCGCATCAGAAACCTGCGTAGCTATATTTTTGTCGGTAACCTGTGTGATGCCATCCTGATCTGTGTCAGACATCCGGCGGCGGCGGGGAGGACCTATCTCTTGAGCGACGATGACGTCTCAACGCCTGAGCTTATCAATAGAATTGCCGCTTCCCTTCGTCTACGGGCGCGACTCTTCTCTGTGCCGGTGTCACTGTTGCGGACTGCAGGGATGCTAACGGGCACCGCATCAATTGTTGCCCGTTTGCTTGACTCGTTGTTGGTTGACGGCTCCCGCATCCGCCGCGAACTTCAGTGGTCGCCGACATACAGCATGCGTGAGGGACTTGAAGCAACAAGCACTTGGTTTTTGCAAGGGCAGCGAAGCTGAGCACTGAGTCGTCTAGCAATTTGTCCGTCTTTGGCGGCCCAAACATGCGGCGCAAGATCTGAATCGTGCTCAGCTCGCAGATAATTTTTATTGCGTTTGCACTGGTATTGATTTTTTCGCTGTCCGCGGTCATGACAGGGCTGGTGCGTCGATATTCACTTCGGCATTCCCTTATCGATATTCCTAATGAACGAAACTCTCATGTGGTGCCGACACCGCGAGGTGGCGGCTTGGGACTATCGGTGGTGGTGATCCTAGCGGTTGTTTTCCTGGCGCTTGTAGGTGCTCTGACTATCGATACGGCGATGGCCTTGGCCGGTGGCGGGTTGATGGTTTCTGCGATCGGATGGATTGATGATCACAAGGACATCGCAGCGTCATGGCGCGCATTAGCACAAATCGCTGCGGCCTGTTGGGCATTATTCTGGCTGGGCGGCGTTGACTCGATTGACTTGGGGGTTACCAGACTTTCGCTGGGTTGGCTTGGTACCGTTCTCGGGTTTGTCGGCTTGATGTGGATCACCAATCTTTACAACTTCATGGATGGCACTGATGGTTTTGCAGCAATCCAGTGCATTTGTGCTGGGATCATGGGTGGTCTCCTGTTTTACATGCAAGGTGAGGCGGGATTGGCCATGGTATGTTTTGTGATGGCCTCCGCGAGTTCGGGGTTTCTGATCTGGAACTGGCCGCCTGCCAAGATCTTTATGGGCGATGTGGGCAGTTATCTGATTGGATTTACCTTTGGGGTGCTCGTGCTGGCTGGGGAACGAACGGGTTCGACGCCAGCACTCATTTGGTCGATCCTGCTCGCTATCTTTGTCTGGGATGCCACATTGACACTGCTACGACGAGCTGCATTGGGTGAGAAGTGGTATGCTGCGCACCGTTCCCATGCTTATCAGCGACTGGTGCAGCTTGGTGTGAGTCACCGTCAACTTGCGATAGGGATGGTGTTAGTTAACGTATTTTTGTTATGGCCCCTCGCCTATCTTGCCCTGCAATCGGGAGGTGGGCTTATCGTAATCGCTGGCTCGGTGTGCGTCGGCGCGGGCTCCCTTTGGTTTGTCATCCAGAGGCGTTATCGGCATAGTGTTGCCGGAGAGGGGCTCGGCTCGTGATGCGCATTGATCGTCGCACTGCGGTCATTTTGCATGACCTGCTGGTGGCAGCCTGTGCCTGGGCGCTCGGCTGGATCGTCAGATATAACTTTGCCTTTCCTGTTCCGGATTGGGAAATTAACCTCCGGACGTTACCACTGGTGGTGCTGATCCAAGGTCTGATTTTCTGGCAGTTTGGGCTGTATCGCGGTGTGTGGCGGTTTGCAAGTCTCCCCGATCTCTGGAACATATTCCGCGCTGTAGCGCTTGGTACCCTTTCGATTGCTTTGGTGCTGTTTATTTTTACTCGCCTTGAGGGTGTTCCGCGATCGCTATTTGTTTTATACCCCGTGTTTCTGGTGCTCCTCCTTGGCGGGCCACGGCTAGGGTATCGCTTGTGGAAGGATCACACACTTAATCTTCGGACAATCTCTGGCGGTACGCGTGTATTGATCATCGGTGCGGGGCGCGCAGGCGAGATGCTGGTACGGGAAATGCTTCGTGATACCAGGTATCTGCCTGTCGGAATGCTGGATGATGAGCCGCGCCTGGTCGATGCCAAGATCCATGGCGTACCTGTGCTCGGTACGATCGATGCCCTCCCGCAAGTCATTCGGCAGTACGACATTGATATGATTGTGATCGCCCTGCCCTCAGCCACAAATGTTGAGATGCAGCGGATTGTTGAGCACTGTGAGCAAACTTCGGTTCCATTTCGTACCGTACCAAGACTTCAGGACATGCTGACGGGGGTTTCGGGCCTTACCGAACTGCGCGAGGTTTCGATTGATGATCTCCTCGGGAGGGAAAAGGTTGAGCTCGACTGGACCATCATCCAGGAAGGCCTGTCAGGCAAGGTTGTCATGGTCAGCGGGGGAGGTGGGTCGATCGGTTCAGAGCTTTGCCACCAGATCGCTGGTCTTGGCCCTGCATCGCTGGTCATCTTCGAAAAAAGCGAACATAACCTCTATCGGATCCAGATGGCCCTGTCCCGGCGGCACCCGGACTTGGATCTCCACGTCATCCTGGGCGATGTTTGTGACAAGGCTGCCGTCGATCATGTGTTAGGGGCATTTAAGCCAGATGTGATATTTCACGCGGCAGCCTATAAGCACGTCCCACTGCTTCAGTTTCAAGTGCGTGAGGCGGTTCGCAACAATGTGCTTGGAACCAGAATCCTGGCAGAAGCGGCGAGCAAACTCGGATGCAATAAGTTTGTCCTGATTTCGACGGATAAGGCTGTTAATCCGGTGAACATCCTGGGTGCCAGTAAACGGGTTGCGGAGATCTACTGCGAGAGTATGAATCGGCATTCCGGAACCCGATTTATCACGGTGCGTTTTGGCAACGTACTCGGCTCTGACGGAAGTGTCGTACCCCTATTTAAAGAACAAATAAAAGCAGGTGGACCGGTGACTGTCACCCACCCCGACATCAGCCGTTACTTCATGACCATTCGTGAGGCCTGCCAGCTTATCCTGCAGGCTGGAGCAATGGGTCATGGTGGGGAAATCTTCATTCTGGATATGGGGAAACCGGTCAAGATCACTTACCTAGCGGAGCAGATGATTAAGTTATCAGGCAAGGTGCCGGGTCAGGATATCCCAATTGAGTTTACGGGCTTGAGAGCTGGCGAAAAGCTGCACGAAGAGCTCTTCTATGCTGATGAGAAGATGGAGGCAACGAAGCATGAAAAGATCCTATTGGCGAGACATCGATTGATTGAATGGACTCATTTGATGGAATTGCTTGATCAGATGGAGGCGGCGTGCGGAGAGTACGATGATGAGAGATTGCAACTGCAGTTGGCGCAACTCGTTCCCGGTTCTGCTGAGCCGGCCAATGCCGGCGATAAAGTGGTACCGCTGAAGCATGGACGTGAATGAATACGAGAATTAGAAAGGCCGTGTTGCCCGTTGCAGGGCTTGGTGTTCGGTTCTTGCCCGCGACCAAGGCGAGTCCTAAAGAGATGATGCCTATCGTGGACAAGCCGCTCGTCCAGTATGCCGCGGAAGAAGCAGTCTCAGCTGGAATCAAGGACCTGATCTTTATTACCGGACGAACGAAACGTTCGATATCTGATCATTTCGACAAGGCCTACGAGTTGGAAGCCGAACTGGAGAAAGGCAGTAAATGTGAGCTGCTGCAGATCGTACGCAACATATTACCTCCCGAGGTCACCTGTATCTATATACGACAGGCAGAGCCCTTAGGTCTTGGCCACGCCGTATTGCGGGCGAGGCCTGTTGTCGGTCGTGAGCCCTTTGCGGTATTGCTCGCTGACGATCTGATTGAGAACGGCAACGTGGGATGCATAAAACAAATGATTGAGATGTTCGAGGCGCATCAATGTAGCGTGCTGGCTGTTGAGCCGGTTCCGCTGGAAGACACAAGTAAATACGGCATCGTGGAGACTGAGAGGATCGCGGATCGCTTGAGCCGGGTCGTGCGTATCGTCGAGAAACCGAAGCCTGAAGAGGCGCCGTCGACCCTTGCGCTGTGGGGCGATATATTTTGACGCCTGCGATATTTCAACTTCTGGAGACCACAGAAAAGGGGGCAGGCGGGGAGATCCAGTTGACAGATGCGATAGCGAAGCTATTGCAAACGGAGCAGGTATTAGCCTTTGAATTTGAAGGGAAACGCTATGACTGCGGTTCGAAGTTGGGGTACCTGCAGGCTACGGTTGAATATGCCCTTAAACATCCGGAGTTGAAGGATGCGTTTGCGAACTATCTGAGTTCACTGACCCTTGCCTGATGATGCCGGGGTTGCCATTCAAATCATGCTGCATTCAACAGGGGCGGAAACCAAGAAACGGGCCTTGAAGTGGGTGATTCAAATCTGTGAATTGTTGGGCGCCATCGAAAGAGCACCGTGTCGAACTGTCTGCCTCGTTATATAGTGCATTTAATGATCGAATAAGCATAAAAATAACTGTTCGGGATCTGCAAACCACCATGATCTGTACCTATGTTGCAACAAAAACATGTTGGGAGTGGAACGTCCCCTTAGCAGACATAGAGTCAGGTCTTGAAAACTAAGTTTATGCCCCGCGCTGATTAACCACTTTGCTGATCGTGGCGTAGTGTAGGTCGAGTGCTCGACCGATCTCTGAGAGCGTGTAACCGTGTGCGCGGTGGGCCTCGCGCATCGCTTTATCGCGCGCGGCCTTGTCCTTGAATGCAGTTTCGCGGAAAAGGGTCTTCAATCCCCCTCGGACGGTAGCTGCAAAATGGTTCCTGACACGTTTTCGCCTCTCAATTTCGAGCAAACGTCAATGAATCCATTGTGAGGAGGGAGAGGCTGTGAAAAATCGCAAGCTTGTGCTGGCCATAGTCGGGCTCATGGTGTTTGCCTTGGCCGCTGTGGCGAAGGCCGCGGAGGTTCCAGGCGAGAAAAGTGCCGCCGGCGTGGAGGCTCTGGAGCAGGAAGCCGTCTCTCTCCTCAGTGAATACCTTCGGATCGATACCACCAATCCGCCGGGAAATGAGATCAAGGCGGCTGAGTTCTTCAAGGCCATCTTCGATCGAGAAGGGATCGAGGCGCGCATTCTGGAATCGACCCCGGGACGAGGAAATATCTATGCACGCCTTAAAGGGGACGGATCGAAGAAGGCCGTCGTCCTCATGAATCACATGGACGTCGTCCCGGCAGACAGACGGTATTGGTCGGTGGACCCCTTCGCCGGTGTGGTTAAGGATGGCTACGTGTGGGGGCGCGGTGCCCTGGACATGAAGGGCATGGGGATCGTGGAGCTGATGGCTATGCTGGCCCTGAAGCGCCAGGGGATCCCCCTGAAGGCAGATGTCATTTTCCTGGGGGTGGCCGACGAGGAGGCGGGAGGTGCCATGGGCGCGCGGTTCATGGTCCAGGAGCACTTTGACCTCCTGAAGGACGCTGGCACCGTTTTGAATGAGTTCAGCTTCATCAGTGTGGGCGACGATGGTAAGGTCCTGCACTACGATGTGGAAATATTTCAGAAGGCCCCGCTCTGGTTGAAGCTGACGGCCACGGGCACCCCTGGCCATGGCTCGATGCCCCGGCCCGACTCCGCGGTGGTCAAGCTGATCGAGGCGCTGCACCGGATCGTCAGTTACCAAACGCCACTGAAGGTAGAGCCCGTGGTCCAGAAGTTCTACGCGGACACCGCCGACCTCGAGCCCTCCCCCGAGCGGCGGCAACGATTGAAGGATCTGAGGGCCTCCCTCCAGAACCGTGCCTTCGCCTTGGAGTTCAGCGAAGACCGCTGGGATAACGCTGCAGTTCGGAACACCATCTCGATCACAATGCTGGAGGGCTCGAACAAGGTCAACGTTATCCCGCCTCAGGCCACCGCCCAGCTTGATGTGAGGCTCCTTCCAAGCGAGGATCCACAGCGCTTCCTCGATGAGCTGCAGAAGGTTATCGGGGACGAGTCGATCAAGATCGAACCCGTGCTCTCCTTTCCCCCGAGCGCGTCCCCCACCAATTCCGAGTTCTTTAAGATTCTCCAAGAGGTTGCGAACAGCCACGATCCTGGGGTCAAAGTAACAACACCGCTCTTGGTTGGGTTCACCGACTGCCATTACTTCCGGGAGAAGGGGATCCCCTGCTACGGCTTCATGCCCTTCAAGCTGACGGACAAGGAAGCCTCCCTCCTCCACGGCAACGATGAGCGGCTCTCGGTGGAGAACGTGAAGTTCGGCACCCGGGTGATGTACGAAATCGTGCGGAAGCTGGCTGCGCAGTAAACTACTTTGAGCATGGTAATCCGTTGAAGCGAGCCCCATGCTCAATTAACATCACGTGGTTTACGCGATAGGGACAATCTGCAGGATATCTTCGTCGATTGAGCTGTTGCCAACGATGAAGGGCGGAGCTGCACGAATAAAATGAGTGAGGCTCGACTAATTATGCCTAACAAGTGCGAGGTCTGAGGATCGGGGTCAGGCCTTGCAATAATACATTTATCGTTTACTGATATTCGACCGATTGTAATTCATCAGAAATTCAAGTGGTCAGAGCACTTGAAACCTGCGCAAGTGTATTGAAAAGACGCTTTACAAAGATCGTCTCTGACTCCACTGCATCACGGCAAACAAAATACCCACGCCAGCAACGATTAGTGTGATCCGCTCGTAGACCTCGCGGGGA
The DNA here is from genome assembly GCA_022614965.1 of Gammaproteobacteria bacterium. Taxonomy (GTDB): domain Bacteria; phylum Pseudomonadota; class Gammaproteobacteria; order JAKEHO01; family JAKEHO01; genus JAKEHO01. Next base: position 41,588 of record JAKEHO010000043.1, on the reverse strand, counting down.
AATTGTGTCAGCAACGGGACACAGAGCAGAACTCCAAGATACGGGTTGAAAGCCGGTGCGTTGAATCGGCCGACCTGTTCTCCATCGCGGCGGCGTATGCGGATGAGGCTGATATGCACGATGAGGAACACGGTCACGAGCAGAAAGCCCGTCGTCTGCGCCAACACGGTGACACCGCCAGTGATGACCAGCAGTATTGATAGCAGCGCCGTCACCAGAATGCTGAGCCAGGGGGTAAGGCGGCGCGCGTGCACCTGCGCCAGCCGCTTCGGAAGCAGTCCCTGTGTCGCCATGCCATATAGCAGGCGCGACGCCATGATGCTGTTGGCAAGGCCGGTGTTAGCGATTGCGATCACGGCGATCAAGGCAAACCCCCATGCCGGGATCGGCAATCCCGCGCGTTCGAGCGCGTCGAGCAGCGGCCGTTGTGAGGCGGATGCCTCCGCGGGCGTCATGGTCCACTGGACGGTGAAGATCACCAGCAGATAGAGGAGACTGGTGATCGCGATTGCGCTGAGGATTGCCCGCGGCAGATCGCGCACCGGATCTCTGGCCTCTTCCGCGAGGTTGACCAAGTCCTCAAATCCGATGAATGCATAAAACGCGATCGTCACGCCCGCAACCACTGCGGCGACATCCGCGGTGGGCGCCAGTTTTTCAATCAGGTCTGACGGCGTATGCGTCGATGCCACATAGCGCATGCACATCACCACAAACAGCACCAAGCCGCTCATCTCGATGATGGTGAACAGGTTGTTGGTTGCTGCGGACTGGCGGATGCCCGCAAAGTTGAGCGTGTTGATGGCGAGGATGAGAAAAATGGCCGTGAACATTACAGGCAGCGCCATGAACACTTCGAGATAACCCTGAAAGGCGAGCGCCACCGTTGCCGTTGATGTCACTCCACTAACGAGAACTAGTGCGCCTGTCAAAAAGGGAAAAAAAGGATGGGGGAAGGCGTTTGCACAATACGCACAGGCGCCAGCACTGTGGGGAATTCTTGCAGAGAGCTCCGCATAACTCAGGCCCGTAACCAGCGCGAGGGATCCGGCAAAGAGGAAAGCAAGCCAGGCGCCATCGCCCGCGGCCCCCGCCACCTTGCCGACCAGGGCGTATATGCCGGCCCCGAGGATATCTCCGATGCCGTAGAACACCAGAGCGCCGAGACCGAGGCTGCGGGCAAGGGTGGCGTCAGACACGGACAACCGGAAACAGGGAGTCGGAGTTTTTGATATTTTTTATCTTCTGAGTCACGGTTTGCATAATAGTAACGTAATCTCACTATGAAATGTGGATCCCGGACTTCAAGCATTGTGGCCCCATGCTTTGAATCATGCCAGCGCGGCCTATGATCTTACGCCGGTGCGCCAGGGCGGAACACCGCCACTGATTCAACCGTTAGAAGGCAATTGTGCACAGGGCGATAAAAGATAATGACATACTTCTTGTATACGACAAGCAGTGTCCTGCCTGTGATAATTATTGCCGGATGGTTCGTATTAGGGGTTCCGTCGGGAAACTCAAGCTAGTTGATGCCAGGGAATCAAGTGAAATCATGAATGAAATCACAGCAGCAGGCCTCGATATAGACCAGGGAATGGTACTGAAGATGGGTGGTGCGCTTTATTACGGCGCAGACGCCATTCATGCACTGGCCCTTAATGGCAGTCGTTCCGGAGTTTTCAATCGCATCAATTACTGGATATTCCGCTCCAGGATGCTTTCGAAAATTATTTATCCATTTCTTAGATTTTGCAGAAATCTGCTGTTGAAGATTTTGAGAAAGACAAAAATCAACAATTTAGGCATAGTTGGGAATGATCGTTTTTAACCACACTTAGCATCCAATGGGCGCAGGGGGTCAAGTCTTGACAATTATCACAGATTGGTTCGCTTTCGGATTAGAAATCACCAGATTTATTTCAGCGCCGTGATCCTCTTTGAGGCGTGGCATAAATCAAGACCTTGAAAATTGACCCCTTGGATTATGCGGCGTAGTCTGCCGGCTTATACGGCAGAATTGAAATCGAATTTAAAGTTAGCACGCATATTACGCAGCACTTTACGAGGACGACCATAGAATATGCAGAAACAACTAAAACACCTTGGCAAGAGGCTTTCGACCATAGTCAACCTCAGCACCACAAGGACATTGAATAACAAAAAGATATATGTCCCCATCATTAACGGAGTAAAGGTTGGCGTAAGCGGGGAAAAGTGGATGTCCGAACTATTGGGAGAGTTGTTCCAATTTGCGGATGGCGTATTTTATGACGTTGGAGCGAATCTAGGGCAAACGCTTGCCAAAGTAAGCACCCTAGATGCAAGCCGACAGTACGTTGGTTTTGAACCAAACCCATCCTGCCTGTTTTACCTTCAGAGACTAATCAGTTCGAATCTCTGGAATCAAGCAATGATAGTTCCGGTAGGTTTATCCAATATGGATGGGATAGTTGAACTTTCCGGTTCAAGCGATACTGATGGGGGATCAACGATAATTAAAGACTTAAGATCCATACCGCAGGGGAGGATGACAAAATTTGTCCCTGTGTTTCGTTATGAAGCAATTTGCGGTTGCTTACCGAAAGACAAGGCAGCCATCATTAAAATAGATGTTGAGGGCGCAGAACTCGAGGTTATTGAAACAATGTCACCGCTAATTGATCGGGATCAACCCATTATCATTATGGAAATATTGCCCACGAGAAGCGAGGACGAACATCGAGCTATTCGCAATGAAAAGTTGCTGAGCGCCTTGAGGAGCTTGAAATATATGCCCTATCGAATATGCAAGACAAGCAACGACACCTATGCGGGCATCACACGAATTGACAACATAGGCGGATTCACTGATCCGACACTTAAAGACCACATTTTCGTACCATTAGAACGAACTGAGGCACTGGAATGCGTGCTAACAATCGCATCAACACGGACCGCTTAAAGTTATGCTTTAGGCCGCCGATTATGCAAGACGTTAGGCCGCCACCAATCGCGGACTTGCGTAGAGCAGGTTGCAGACTCCGTTTTGATGGAGGCAGGAATTGACCGGACGAATGTTTACGTTTGTCGGTGGACTCACCGGAGAATGGCGGATCATGCGAACGGACGCGGTGATCGGTGAGCCTCTGCCTGAAGCTCCGCGTGCCGAAGTGGTCACCTCGCTTGTCGCCTCGGCTCCGCAGGGCGCGCTCTGGCTGCTCCGAGGCGTTACCAGCAACGAACGGTACGTAACGCGCGCCGAGCGGCAGCTACTCGTGGCGAAACAGCCCGCGCCTGGTCGGCCGGAGGCTGTCTATGCGGCGCTTATCCCGATCCGAAAGTCGGACGCGTGGTGGGAGCTCACTCAAGACGAGAGGCGGGAGATCTTTGAGACGCGGTCGGAACACATCAAGACTGGATTGCGATACCTGCCCGCCGTCGCGCGTCGTCTGCACCACAGCCGCGATCTCGGTGAGCCCTTCGACTTCCTCACCTGGTTCGAGTACGCACCAGAACACTCGGTGGCCTTCGAGGAACTCGTAGTCAGTTTGCGTGTGTCGGAGGAATGGAAGTACGTAGTCCGTGAGGTGGATATCCGCCTCGTACGCGATGTGGCGGCCTAACACGCCGATGAAGCTGACGGTCGCCTGCGGTGCCCGCAGCTTATCGGCAGGTCGTTAGAGCGCGTACTTTCTCATCTCAATAAATCTGGCTATAATATAGCCAGAATGCGTTTTGGGATCATTCTTGCTGCGGAGGCAGTTGAGGACCTCGGGAGGCTTAACGCAAATCTCAGGTCCGTAGTCCGCGAGGCACTTGAAACGCATCTGAGGTATGAGCCGACGAAAGTAAGCCGTAGCAGAATCAAACGATTGCGCGGTGTTTCGAAGCCGCAGTTTCGGCTTCGAGTTGAAGAACTTCGTATCTTCTACGACGTTTCTGGCTCGACCGTAGAGGTGTTGGCGATAGTAGCACAATCGGAGGCAGAATCATGGCTGGCGCAGTTCGGAAGTCCCGAGTAAAGAAGGTTTCGTTATCGGAAGTAAAGGACGACCTGTCTAGATTTCTCCGCGAGGCAGAGAAGCAGGAGATCCTCATTACCCGCCACGGCAAGCCGGCGGGAGTATTGATTGGGTTTGAGTCCGAGGACGACTGGTTCGACTATCGTCTTGAGAACGACCCACGTTTTTTGGAGAGGGTTGACGCTGCGCGCGCCAGTTTGCGGGCTGGCCGCGGTGTGAAGCTAGAAGATGTAAAGGCAAAGTGAGAATGCGCTCTAACAAATCACTCGACCGGGACGCGCTGACGCGCGCCCGTCAGTTCAATGGTTAGGTCGCTCTCCCACTGCTTAATTATAACAACTCACCGTAGAATACCTTCATCATTCCCTGACACGAGATGTCTCATGCCGGACTCGCACGGCTGGCGATGGGAAAGAGTGCTGAGTGACGAGGGTGGTCGGTGGTTACTGTATCGGCGATGTTCGCCTTGGCCCAAGACAAGGGAGTATGGCTCCCCGGGACGGACTCGAACCGCCGACCTAGTGGTTAACAGCCACCCGCTCTACCAGCTGAGCTACCGGGGAAAAACAAGGTTGCGTATGCTACTTTTTGGGGCCTGATCTGGTCAACTCGTCTGCGGAACAGCCTGGTGCGCGCAAGGCGCCGTTAGGCTGCGAGTGCCGACTGAAGCCGGTCCATGGCCTTCTGAAGTGTCTTCATACTCGCCGCGAAAGACACGCGCATATGCCCGGGCGCTCCAAACGCCGATCCTGGCACCATCGCAATACCGGCATTCTCCAATAGATACTCAGCAAACTCAATGTCATTGTGAACGTTGTCAAGCCGTGCGATCACGCCGTGCATGTTGGGGAAGATGTAGAATGTTCCCTGCGACGGGATGCTCGTTACCCCGTCCATTTTATTCAGTTGTTCATGGACAAAGTCGTGGCGCTCCTTAAAGACCTGACAGCGCTCAGCAACCAATGACTGGTCACCTTCCAGCGCCATGCGTGCAGCGATTTGGGCGATGGAAGTGGGGTTGGACGTGCTCTGAGACTGGATATTACTCATCGCCTGGATGAGTTTCTCAGGGCCGGCGGCATAGCCGATGCGCCAACCGGTCATGGCATAGGATTTGGAGACGCCGTTCAGAACGACCGTCCGCTCGTAGAGATCCGGACATACATTGAGGATATTGCAAAAGGACTCGCCACTCCAGAGGATGTGCTCGTACATATCATCTGAAGCAATGAGAACATGTGGGTGGCCACGCAAGACCTCCCCGAGGCTTGCGAGCTCCTCGGTTGAATAATGTGCCCCAGTTGGATTAGATGGACTGTTTAGCACGAGCAGTTTGGTTCTCGCAGTGATCGCTGTTCGCAATTGCTGTGGGCTGATCTTGAATTTTTGTTCTAGTCCGGTTTTGATTATGACGGGTTCAGCCCCGGCAAGCCGGACCATATCTGGAAAAGAGGCCCAGTAGGGCGCCGGGATGATGGCCTCGTCTCCAGGGTTCAACAGGGCCTGTGCCATATTAAAGAAGCTGTGCTTGCAGCCGCAGGAGACGAGCACCTGGCTTTTCGCATAGCTCAGGCGATTTTCGCGATTGAACTTCTCAACGATGGCCTGTTTTAGCGAGGCGATGCCGTCAACAGCGGTGTATTTGGTAAATCCGTCATTGATTGCCTGAATGGCTGCGGTTTTAATGTGGTCCGGTGTGTCGAAATCGGGTTCGCCGGCTCCGAGCCCGATGATGTCACGACCAGAGTCCTTGAGGGCCGCTGCGCGCGCGGTGACCGCTAGGGTTGGAGACGGTCTAATCGCGATGGCCCTAGTGGAGAGTTTAATGTCCAATCGTCAATCCTCGCGCTGAATCAATGGGTAAAAGGCGGTGTAATATACTTGAACTGAGGACCTAACAGAATCCCCATGAGTCGACCATTTCAAATCAGAGCTGGCTTTAAACCGGCTGGTGATCAGCCAGAGGCCATCAAAGACCTTGTCGGGGGGCTTAGAGATGGGCTTGCCCATCAAACCTTGTTAGGGGTTACCGGCTCCGGTAAGACGTTTACCATCGCGAATGTAATGCAAGAAGTCCAGCGAACAACTTTGATCCTGGCTCCAAACAAGACGCTGGCCGCGCAGCTTTACGGGGAAATGCGCGAGTTCTTGCCCGATAACGCAGCCGAGTATTTTGTCTCTTACTATGATTACTATCAACCGGAAGCCTATGTTCCGTCGACCGACACCTATATCGAAAAAGATGCATCCATCAACGAACATATCGAACAAATGCGTCTCTCAGCGACCAAAGCGCTACTTGAGCGCCCTGATGCGGTTATCGTCGCAACCGTCTCGTCCATTTATGGTTTGGGTGATCCAAAGGCCTACCTTAGTATGGTCCTGCATCTCGATCGTGGCGATAAGGTGGAGCAGCGGTCAATACTTCGCCGCCTTGCGGAAATGCAATACACCCGCAACGACGTGGAGCTTCACCGGGCAACGTATCGGGTCCGCGGAGATATTATCGATATTTTCCCTGCGGAATCCGAACGAGAAGCCGTGCGAGTTGAGTTATTCGATGACCAAATCGAATCACTTCTCTATTTTGATCCATTGACCGGTGAGATTTTGCGTCGAATTCCTCGAGTTACCATCCACCCAAAGACGCATTACGTCACTCAGCGTCAGACCCTGCTGGATGCCGTAGAAGCAATTAAGTCGGAACTCGATGAACGGCTGAAGGAGCTTTACCGGGCGAATAAACTGGTTGAAGCGCAGAGACTAGAACAGCGGACGCGATTCGACATCGAGATGATCATCGAGATTGGCTACTGCGCAGGCATCGAAAACTACTCTCGATTTCTGTCGGGTCGCCAGGCTGGCGAGCCGCCCCCGACCTTATTTGATTATTTGCCGGAGAACGCCTTGCTGATTGTGGATGAAAGTCACGTCACTATCCCGCAGCTCGGCGGCATGTACCGCGGGGATCGCTCCCGCAAGGAGAATCTGGTGGAATATGGTTTTCGCCTGCCTTCTGCACTGGATAATCGCCCACTGCGTTTTGATGAGTTCGAGCGCTTGGCGCCGCAGACGATTTACGTTTCTGCAACACCGGGGCCTTACGAATTGGGTCGATCAGGACAAGTCATTGAGCAGGTGGTACGGCCGACTGGGCTTGTTGACCCGGAGGTGGAAGTTCGGCCTGCCTCGACTCAGGTGGACGACTTGCTTTCTGAAATCAACAAACGAGCGGCTGCTGACGAGCGGGTGTTGGTGACAACCCTGACAAAGCGAATGGCGGAGGATCTAACCGACTATTTGTCCGAACACGGCGTCAGCGTGCGTTATCTTCACTCTGATATTGATACTGTGGAACGGGTGGAAATCATCCGTGATCTGCGTCTAGGTAAATTTGATGTCTTAGTGGGTATCAATCTGCTGCGTGAGGGGCTGGACATGCCAGAGGTGTCCCTCGTCGCGATCCTGGATGCAGATAAGGAAGGATTTCTGCGATCGGGGACGACCTTAATTCAGACGATTGGACGTGCTGCCCGTAATATCCATGGCAAGGCCATTCTGTACGCTGATGCCATGACGGGTTCGATGAAGCGCGCCATTGATGAGACGGAGCGCCGTAGAGAGAAACAAAGGGCATATAATCGCCATCATGGGATCACGGCGCGTGGCGTGCAAAAGGCGGTTACTGACATCATGGAAGGGGCGTATGTTGATGGGAAGACACCGTACCGCAAACTGGACAGTGTGCCAAAAGAAGTAATGGAGTTTGCAGCGATGCCGATCGAGACCCTGTTGCGAAAGGTCAAACAGCTTGAAGACCAGATGTACAAGCACGCACGGGATCTGGAGTTTGAGGAGGCTGCACGGATCCGGGATGAGATCAAGCGTATCCAATCCTACGGCCTGGGTCTGGCAGATCTTAAGGCTGGCTAGTCAGCGGGTACACTCGGTTGACGATCCGATCAGGGACGTAACATATTAAGAGCATGGGTGACCAATTCTCGTGATGGTCCTTCTTGTGTGTCTGTCCTTAGATTTTGTATGCTATCCGGCCGCAATAGGCGCGTAGCTCAGTGGTAGAGCACTACCTTGACATGGTAGTGGTCGGTGGTTCGATCCCACTCGCGCCTACCATCAGTTCAAAGCGCCGCGTGATGCGGTGCTTTCTTTTTGTTGACAGCTCAAAAGAAAGGATCCGACGGTAAAGCGCACGACAGGGCATGCCTAAAGTTACGCTTCCTGACGGTAGTGAGCTAAGGTTTGACCAACCGGTAACGGTGGCGGATGTTGCAAAGGCCATAGGCCCAGGCCTAGCGAAGGCAGCGCTCGCCGCAAAGGTGGATGATCGGCTGGTCGATACATCCTTTGTGATCGACAAAAACCGCCATGTTTCGATCGTGACTGACCATGATCCCGAAGGGCTGGAGGTGATACGCCATTCCTGTGCGCACCTCATGGCTCAGGCTGTCAAGGTGCTTTACCCTACAGCCCAGGTCACTATCGGCCCGGTTGTCGAAGACGGTTTCTATTATGATTTTGCCTATGAACGGCCCTTTACGCCTGAAGATCTTAAAGCCATTGAATCAAAGATGGAGGAGTTGGCGCAGCAGAATTTCAAAGTCATCCGGTCAGTAATGGGGCGAGATGAGGCCGTGAAGTTCTTTCGCGATATGGGGGAAGACTACAAGGCCGAGATCATCGCCTCTATTCCGGAAGGCGAAGAAATCTCCTTATATAGGCAGGGCGACTTTATCGATCTTTGCCGCGGCCCTCACGTGCCAAGCACTGGGATGATTAAGGCCTTCAAGCTTATGAAGATCGCAGGCGCTTACTGGCGCGGTGATCCCAATAACGAAATGCTTCAGCGCATCTATGGCACCGCATGGCCTGACAAGAAGGCACTCAAAGCCTATCTGCAACGTATAGAGGAAGCCGAAAAGCGCGACCACCGTAAGCTTGCCAAACAACAGGATCTGTTCCACCTTCAGGAAGAGGCGCCCGGCATGGTGTTCTGGCATCCGAATGGGTGGGTGATCTATCGCCAGGTGGAGCAGTTTGTACGCAACAAGATGCATACCCACGGTTATCAGGAGGTGCATACGCCGCAGGTTGTCGAAAGGTCACTGTGGGAGCGATCCGGTCACTGGGATAAATTTGGAGCACTGATTTTTACCACGGGTTCCGAGAGCCGCGAGTACGCAGTGAAACCGATGAACTGTCCCTGTCATATTCAGATCTTTAATCAGGGACTCAAGAGCTACCGGGATCTTCCGCTGCGCATGGCGGAATTCGGTTCATGTCATCGCAATGAACCGTCTGGGACCTTGCACGGGCTGATGAGAGTGCGGCAATTCACCCAGGATGACGCGCATATCTTTTGTACTGAAGATCAACTTCAGCATGAGATGTCTGCGTTTATTGATCTTTTGTTCGAGGTCTACGCGGATTTCGGCTTTAACGAGGTCAACGTCACGCTATCGACTCGTCCGGCAAATCGAGTGGGAGCCGATGCCATCTGGGACAAGGCCGAAAGAGCCCTAGAAATTGCTCTGATAAACAAAGGGTTAGAGTGGGAACTCCATCCTGGCGAGGGGGCATTCTACGGGCCCAAGGTCGATTTTTCCCTCAAGGACTGCATCGGCCGCGTATGGCAGTTAGGAACCGTGCAGGTCGATTTTTCCATGCCGGATCGCCTCGGAGCACACTACATTGCCGAGGACGGCTCTAAACAGGTCCCGGTCATGCTGCATCGGGCGATTTTGGGTTCGCTGGAGCGCTTTATTGGCATCTTAATTGAGCATTATGCGGGTGCGTTTCCGGTGTGGTTGGCACCGGTACAGTCAGTCGTCCTCAGCATCACAGAGAAACAGGCACCCTACGCGGAATCCGTGGCAGAAACCATGAATACACAGGGGTTCAGGGTGAACGCTGACTTGAGAAATGAGACCATCGGGCATAAAATCCGCGAGCACGCAATGCAACGTGTCCCGTACCTGCTGATTGTGGGCGGGCGCGAGATGGAAGCCAATTCCGTGGCCGTGCGTACGCGTGGGGGTGAGGACCTTGGCAGTATGTCCCTCGATGACTTCGCCGAGCGTCTGCAAACCGAAGTCGCGTGCCGCGGCCGCCGTATTTTGGAGGATTAGAATATCGCTGGGGCAAAGAAGACCCGCCTGAATGAGCAGATTACAACCACGGAGGTGCGGCTTATCGGCAGTGATGGAGAGCAAGTTGGCATTGTGCCCTTGGAAAAGGCGCAGCAAATTGCCGATGAGGCCGAGCTGGATCTCGTTGAGATTGTACCCAATGTTGACCCGCCGGTCTGCCGAGTCATGGACTATGGGAAGTACTTGTTCGAGGAGAACAAGAAACGGCAGGCAGCAAAGAAGAAACAGAAGCAGATACAGATTAAAGAAGTAAAATTCCGGCCGGGTACTGAAAAAGGGGATTATCAGATCAAGCTACGCAATTTGATACGTTTTCTGACGCATGGAGATAAAGTCAAGGTTACGCTACGCTTCAGGGGCCGCGAGTTGGCGCACCAGGAACTCGGCCTGAAAATGCTTCAACGCATTGAGGCAGACCTTACGAAACACGGCGTTGTGGAACAACATCCGAAGATGGAAGGTCGGCAGATGGTAATGCTGCTTTCACCCAAGAGATGAGCCGGTGCGAGGCGATAACTTTGTTTTGTATTTAAGGATTGGTTACAAGTTTTGTAGTTGATCTAAAGAGTCGTTGTGATGCCTAAATTGAAATCAAATCGAGGCGCAGCCAAGCGGTTCAAGCGTACGGCATCAGGCAGGTTCAGACATCGGCAGTCGCACAAGAGCCATATTTTGACCAAGAAAAGTGCAAAACGTAAGCGGCAACTGCGCCCCTTAATCGCATTAGATGATAGTGACGTGAGGGCAGTACGCCGGTTACTGCCTTATGTGTGATGTGAGAGAGTCGTAAGATGGCAAGAGTAAAGCGCGGTGTCACTGCCCGTGCAAGGCACAAAAAGGTCATTAGCCAGGCGAAGGGCTACAGAGGCGCGCGAAAAAACGTCTACCGTGTGGCGAAGCAGGCGGTGACTAAGGCAGGACAGTATGCTTATCGGGACCGCCGGCAGAGAAAGCGCCAGTTCAAGGCATTATGGATCACACGCATCAACGCCGCCGCCCGTGAATGTGGTCTTTCCTACAGCCGGTTTATGAATGGATTGAAGGTGACTTCCATTGAGATCGATAGAAAGGTCTTGGCTGACCTGGCTGTGTCGGACAAAAGTGCATTTGCCAAGCTGGCAGACAAGGTCAAGGCCTGCCTGGCGAGTTGATCTTCCTTAATAGATCCTTTGTTCTACGACAGGGGAAAGGGCCGTGGTCTTTCCCCTGTTTTTGTTTGTTGGTTGTCGCCTGACGTGCAGGACGAACTCAGAAAAATCGTGGCTGATGCTGAGCACGCCGTGGGCAGTGCCCGCGACCTCGCCGCACTTGAGCGGGTGCGCGTCCGGTTTCTGGGCAAAAAAGGACTGCTTACCCTGCAGCTCAAGGGGCTTCACAAGCTTCCGGCACATCAGCGCCCAAAGAAGGGCCAACAAATCAACCAGGCGAAACAAAGACTACAGGAGGCGATTGAGAGCCGCCGGCGGGCGCTTGAAGCAGCGCGTCTTAAGAACAAATTGGCCGTGGAGAGAATCGATGTCACGTTACCTGGGCGCGGCCAACATCCGGGCGGTCTGCACCCAATTACGCTGACCTTGGAACGGATTGAGACCCTGTTTAGCCAGATCGGATTTGAAATCATGGAAGGTCCTGAGATCGAGGACGATTATCACAACTTCGAGGCTCTCAATATTCCGTCGCATCATCCAGCCCGAGCGATGCATGACACGTTTTATTTCGATGATCATACTCTGTTACGTACGCACACCTCGCCGGTACAAATCAGAGCCATGAAACAGCGTCGTCCTCCGTTGCGGATTATTGCTTCAGGCCGGGTATTCCGACGTGATTCGGACGTTACTCACTGCCCAATGTTCCATCAGGTTGAGGGAATAATGGTGGAGGAGTGTGTCAGCTTTGCGGATCTGAAGGGCACGCTGGAAGATTTCATGCGCAACTATTTTGAGCAGGAACTTAAATTACGCTTCCGCCCCTCATACTTTCCATTTACGGAACCTTCGGCAGAGGTCGATATCGAGTGCCTCATGTGCGGGGGCGATGGGTGTCGTGTCTGTGGAGAAAGTGGCTGGCTGGAAGTTCTGGGTTGCGGAATGATACACCCAGCGGTTTTAGCTAACGTGGACATTGACAATCAAGTCTTTACGGGTTTTGCGTTCGGGATGGGCGTGGAGCGACTCGCGATGCTGCGGTATGGCGTTGATGACATGCGTTTGTTTTTTGAGAACGATCTGCGGTTCCTCGAACAGTTCGATTGACATGAATGTAATTGCCTGACGTGGTCTCCATGAGGTTGGTTAAGAAATTTCGGGTGCTTCCGGATGCAGTTCAGCGAACAATGGCTACGTGAATGGGTTGATCCGCCGGTACCGACGGAGACTCTCGTAGAACAGCTGACGATGGCAGGACTTGAGGTTGAGTCTGTGCAGCCTGCGGCGCCGGAGTTTCGTGGTGTGGTTGTTGCCGAGATCGTCAATGTGGATACGGGCGGGGCTGCAGAACAGTTGCAGGTTTGTCAGGTGCGTTTTGCCAAGAGGAAGCCGTCCACGGTCGTCTGCGGCGCCTCAAATGTGCGAGCCGGCATGCGGGCACCGCTTGCTGTGGTGGGTGCTGTGCTGCCTGGAGGCCGGCGGCTCGCGGTGACCACAGTTCGGGGGATCACCTCCGAGGGCAGGTTGTGTTCACCCGCCGAGCTTGGGCTTGGGGACGATCGGGAGCGCCTGATGGAATTACCGGCAGACGCCCCGCCGGGCAAGGATTTACGTGAGTTTCTGGCGCTTGACGACAAAATTATCGAGTTGGCGATAACGCCAAATCGGGGGGACTGTCTCAGCATCGCCGGCGTTGCACGTGAAGTGGGTGTGCTCACCGCTTGTAAAGTGCAGGGGCCGGCCTATAAAGGGGTGCAGGATGTGATCAAGCGTGCCCATCCCGTTGAGATCGATGCGCCCGATGCTTGTCCCCGCTATGTTGGACGTGTGATCCGGGGCGTTAACATGGTTGCTCCAACACCTATCTGGATGCGCGAGCGGCTGCGCCGGAGCGGTCTGCGCAGTATTAACGCTATCGTCGACGTAACGAACTACGTCATGCTAGAAGTGGGACAACCCATGCATGCTTTCGATCTCAACAAGCTTGACGGCGCTATACATGTAAGGTATGCGAACGACGGCGAGCGCCTGCAAACCCTGGATGGGCAGGAACTCGCCTTATCGGGCGACACGCTCGCGATTGCGGACGAACGGCGTGTGCTGGCGCTCGCCGGTATTATCGGAGGGCTGGATTCTGCGGTGTCGGAGACCACCCGGGACGTCTTCCTTGAAAGCGCTTTCTTTACGCCACGCCTGCTTGCGGGTCGCGCGCGTCGTTACGGACTGCATACGGATTCGTCACACCGTTTTGAGCGCGGGGTTGATTTCGAACTACAACGGCGTGCCGTGGACAGGGCGACGGCCCTGATCCTCGAGATCTGTGGCGGGGAAGCCGGCCCGATCGTTGATCACTGCTTCCAGAGGAACCTGCCAAGGCGGCGACCCATTACATTGCGGGCTCGAAGTGTAGAGCGTCTTGTTGGAGTATCCATGCCGGATGAGGCCATCAGCGACATATTGGCGAAGCTCAGGATGCAAGTCGAAGGCGACGGGGGTGTCTTCGAGGTCACACCGCCGTCGTTCCGTTTCGATGTCGAGATCGAGGCCGATTTGATCGAAGAATTGGTTCGTGTCCGTGGTTACCACACCATACCGAGCCGTGTACCCCAAGGCCGCCTTAAAATCCTCGGTTGCCAGGCATCCCGCGTGCCACTGTCCCGCGTGCGCCAAGTGATGGTTGATCGAGGCTATCAGGAGGTCATCACATACAGTTTCGTCGATCCAATACTGCAAGCACGACTCGCTCCAAACGCCCGTGCGATCCCGCTGACGAATCCGCTTGCATCGGATATGTCGGTTATGCGCACGAGCCTTTGGCCAGGTCTTGTTCAAACGCTGATTCACAATCGGAACCGGCAGCAGGCGCGCGTGCGGCTATTCGAGTGTGGACTGGTTTTCAGAGGCGGAACGCCGCTTGAGCAAGAGAACATGCTGGGGGGCGCGATCACCGGCACGCCGTACACGGAGCAATGGGGGATGCCGGCCGTTCATGCGGATTTTTACGATTTAAAGGGTGACGTGGAGGCGCTGCTGCGGCTGGCGAGTGACCTGGACAGCGTCGAGTTCCGTTCGGCCGAGCACCCGGCACTGCACCCTGGGCAGGCAGCCGGCATCTACCGCAAAGACCGCAGAGTCGGGTTAATCGGCAGTCTCCATCCGGCCATCGCCCAAGCGCTCGACCTTAGACAGACGGTATTGGTCTTTGAGCTGCAGCTCTGTGCCATCACGGAAGGGCAGCTACCCCGCTTCACACTCCCCTCCAAGTTTCCCTCCGTGCGCAGAGACCTTGCCGTGATGGTCGACCAGGCGGTCCCGGCCGCGGATGTGCTCGATTTTGTTGCCAAAAGTGCCACTGATGTGCTAAAAAACCTACAGTTATTTGACGTGTATGAGGGCGAAGGCATTGATCCAGGGAAGAAAAGTCTTGCTATGGGCTTGACCTTTCAGGGATCTTCTAGCACTCTTATAGACGAGGAGGTGGATGCTCTCGTCGAGGGCATCCTGGCGGGGCTAAAAAAACAGTTTGGTATCACCCTGAGGCAATGACATGGCGCTGACGAAGGCCAATATGGCCGAGAAGCTCTACGAAGAGCTTGGCCTTAACAAGCGGGAAGCCAAGGAAATCGTCGAGATGTTCTTCGAGGAAGTTCGCGCAGCCCTGGAGTCAGGCCGCCAGGTTAAGCTCTCAGGTTTCGGCAATTTCGACCTGCGCGATAAGAACGAACGACCTGGGCGCAACCCAAAGACTGGGGAGGAAATCCCTATAAGCGCGCGGCGGGTGGTAACGTTTCGTCCGGGGCAGAAACTAAAAGCACGGGTAGAGGCCTATGCTGGAAGCATCGAACGATAGCGCATTACCGGTCATTCCTGGTAAGCGCTACTTTACGATCGGGGAGGTTGGCGAGTTGTGCGCCGTAAAACCCCATGTGTTGCGTTATTGGGAGCAGGAGTTTCCTCAGCTAAAGCCTCTCAAGCGTCGCGGTAATCGCCGCTACTACCAGCGGCATGACGTCATCTTGATCCGCCAGATTCGAAGCTTGCTCTACGAGCAGGGATTTACTATCGGCGGCGCCCGCCAACGCCTGTCCGGTACGGAGGCCAAGGAAGACTCCAATCAGAGCCAACAGATTATCCGTCAGTTACGCGTCGAGCTGGAAGGGGTTCTGGACATCCTAAGACGCTAGCATCGGTTGCTGAACCGACACCGGTCACACCGGTGTAATCGATTCGCCTTGGTACCATTTTGAAATGAAGCCTGCCCTCGCTCCCTATGCGATACCCTTCTCCTCTTCCAACGGCCCATGTAGACTCAATGTCATGCCGGGGCGTAGCGCAGCCTGGTAGCGCACCGCAATGGGGTTGCGGTGGTCGGAGGTTCAAATCCTCTCGCCCCGACCATTCTTTGGTCATGCTGAGAGAACTTGCCAAACAGCTTCGCATGCCGCTCCGACCACACGGGTGGTCGGGGTTGATGCAGTCCGTCCCTGGACTGCCCCGAAATGGCAGCCTTCGGCTGTCCCGTTTTGCTCCCGGCAAGACGGTCAAGTCCCAAGGCCGCAAACGATGCCGTGATGTGACTTGGCGTGTTCCATCGCATCGGCGTCGAAACGACAGGGGTTGATTCGCTCATGTGCGGTATTGTCGGTGCGGTGGCGCAACGGGATGTAGCCCTGATACTGCTTGAGGGTTTGAAGCGCCTTGAGTATCGTGGCTACGATTCAGCCGGTGTCGCCATCCTCAGTCGCGATGATCGTCTACAACGCGTCCGCGTCGCCGGGAAGGTGAAAGAACTCGAGGATGCGCTCGCACGCGAGGCCCTCTACGGTTCAACCGGCATCGCCCATACTCGCTGGGCAACTCACGGAAAACCCAGTTTTAGCAACGCTCATCCACATGTCTGCCGTGGCGAGATTGCCCTCGTTCACAATGGCATCATTGAAAACCACGAAGAGTTACGGGCGCAGCAACTTGCGCTTGGCTACGAATTTACCTCCGAGACTGATACAGAGGTGGTCGTTAACCAAGTCCATCACCATGCCACGGGCGGGAAAGACCTGCTTGAAGCCGTTATGGACACAGTGGCAGAACTCGACGGTGCGTACGCGCTGGGTGTGATCAGCCGGTCAGAGCCTCAGCGACTCATCGCGGCGCGTCGCGGCAGCCCTCTGGTTATCGGTGTGGGCATCGGCGAGCACTTCATCGCCTCGGATGTCTTCGCTCTCTTGCCCGTCACACAACGTTTCGTCTTTCTGGAGGATGGGGATATCGCGGATATTACGCGGCAAGCTATCACCATTTACGATTCGAAGCGCAACGAGATCGAACGGCCAATCCGGGTCTCCGAATTGACGGCGGATGCGGCGGAGAAATCGGGTTTTCGACATTTCATGTTAAAGGAGATCTTTTCGCAGCCCCGTGCCGTGGCCGAGACATTGGAAGGTAGGATTGCTGAGGGACGAGTGGTCGAGGAAGCTTTCGGCCCGAATGCGGCTAGCGTGCTGGACACGATCCACTCGGTACATATCGTCGCATGTGGAACGAGCTACCATGCTGGGCTCATCGCCCGGTACTGGATGGAGGCGATTGCTGGACTGCCTTGCAGCGTGGAGGTCGCAAGCGAATTTCGCTACCGTCGTCTGGTGGTCCGTCCGGAAACGCTGTTCGTTAGCATCTCCCAATCGGGAGAGACTGCTGATACCCTGGCTGCATTGCGCGAGGCAAAGCAGAGGGGCTACGCTCATTCGCTCGCAATCTGCAATGTTCCAGAAAGTTCGCTAACACGCGAATCCGAACTCGTCGTCATGACTCGGGCAGGCCCCGAGATTGGCGTGGCCTCTACTAAGGCCTTTACGACTCAACTTGTGGTGCTGATGTTGCTCGTGATCTTGCTCGGCAGACGTCACGGCTTGGGAGTGGAAGATGAGCATGCACTGGTTGCGCAACTTGAAAGTCTTCCGGGGAAGCTCAATGCCGTACTTGAACTCAGTGATCAGATCCAGACTCTCGCGGAACAGTTTGCGAACAAGCACCACACCCTTTACCTAGGACGAGGAAGCCTGTATCCGGTGGCGATGGAAGGTGCCCTTAAACTTAAGGAGATCTCTTACATCCATGCCGAGGCCTACCCAGCCGGAGAGCTCAAGCACGGCCCATTGGCCCTTGTCGACGATGACATGCCGGTCGTTGCCGTTGCACCAAATAATGGTTTATTGGAAAAACTCAAATCCAATCTGCAGGAGGTGCGGGCCCGCGGTGGCAGGCTCTACGTGTTTGCGGATCCTGCAGCTGGCGTTGAAAACTCGCCTGGAGTACAGGTTCTTAATGTAGCTCCCATAGAGGAGCCGATCGCACCGGTGATCTACACAGTACCCCTTCAACTGTTTGCCTATCATGTGGCGGTCTTGAAGGGTGCGGACATTGATCAGCCACGTAACCTGGCAAAGTCGGTCACTGTCGAATAGCTTATTGGAAAAACGTCGACGCGAGCTGCAGCCCCTGTCTCCTCTCATATCAACGTATCAGTGCGGAAATCGTCTTAAAATGTTCATGGCGTGCATCCCGCAGCCACTCGAAGACCACCGACTCCGTGTTGACGAGCATAATCCCCGCCTGCTGCATGCGCAGTAGGGCGTTTTCGTAGTCTTCGCGTTTGCGCGAGCAAACGGCATCGGCTACGACAAAAACCTCAAGGCCCGACGTGTGCAGATCAATGGCGGTCTGCAGGACACACACATGCGCCTCCATTCCCGTCAGGATCGCCTGTCGACGCTTGCTATCGGCGACGGACTGTGTGAATCCCTCGGCACCGCAGCACGAAAAGCGGGTCTTTTCGAACCGCAGCGCGTCATTCGGTAGATGTTTTGCAATATCCGGTTCGACAGGCCCGAGCCCCTCTGGGTATTGCTCGGTTACGATCACCGGGACCGACAGGAGTTGAGCGGCTTGGGTCAGGATCTCGACGTTGCGCTTCACACGGGCCAGCACCTTGCTGGGCATGGCTGCAGAAAGGCGCGTCTGCATGTCGATTGCGACAAGCTGGCTGGAATCGGCTTGGCACAGCAGTGACCGTGCTGTCTTCGTAATCGTCGCTGCAGAGTTTAGGCTAACTTGGCTATTCCGGGATGTCATTGCCCGCGGAGCGCATTACACAGAGGTGGCGGGCTAGTGTGAATAACGATTGAAGTGCGCAACGTCTTCCGGCGACAGTGTGCCCGCCGCCCGCTTCAGTCGCAAGGCCTCGAGGATATAGTTATAGCGGGCGCGCGCGAGATCGCGCCGCGCCTCAAGCAGTTGCCGTTCAGACACGACCACGTCAACCGCCGTGCGCGTACCCACTTCAAACCCGGCATTCGTAGCCTGAAGCGCCGTTTCCTGCGATTCAACAGTGAGCTGCAGCGCCTTCACGCCGCTGATATTTGCGATGACGCCGAGATAAGATTCCCGTGTTGCTCGCTGAGCCGAGCGCCGGTCTTGCTCCAATTGATCGAGTGCCTCTTGATACTGTGCTCGCGCCTGACGGGTGAGGGAGTTGACTTCGCCCCCTTGAAATATGGGCATATTGAATTCCAACCCCACGGATGCGTTGGTGGTTTCGGATGAAAACCGCCCGCCCTGTGAGAAATAGCTTTGGTTTGCGACCAGGTCCAGTGTCGGGAAATGCCCGGCAGATTGGCGACCGATCTCTTCCCGGGCCGTGTCAACCGCGTAGCGGGAGGCGATCACTTGCAGGTTCTGATCGAGGGCGGTTTGTGTCCATTCATCGATATTAGGGGGCTCCGGCGCTAACAGTGGCAGGTCGGGGGTCAGCGGCGCAAGCTCAGTGAAATACTCACCGGTGATTTCCCGGAGCTGCTCGCGGGTATTATCGAGCAAGTTTTCCGCTCCAATCTCTCTCGCCACAGCCCCATCGTAACCCGCCTGGGCCTCCTTCACGTCGGTAATGGCAATCAGTCCCACATCGAAACGCTGGCGCGCCTGATCAAGCTGGCGCTGCAGCGATCGCTTCTCCGCGCGGACGAACTCCAGATTATCAATTGCCGCCAGCACGTTGTAGTAACGCTCAGCGGTTCGAACGATGAGGTCCTGCAGGGCGGCCGCGACGTCCGCATCGGCCTGCTTAATTTGGCTATCGGCCTGATTCAGCTGGATAAAGCGGTCGCGGTGGAATACCGGTTGAGTGAGATCGAGCGAGTACCCATAGTTGTTAAAGTCGACTTCCCCGGAAGTGCCTGCGAGCTGTGCTGTTTCGATGTCTTGGGCGTGTTGGCTCGTATTCGCGCTAAAGCCGAGGGATGGCAAGAGCTGGGCACGGGCTTGGGGCAAGACCTCCAGGGTCGCTTGTCGTGCTGCTTGAACTCGCTGGAACTCTGGATCACTCTGATAGGCGAGCTGGTATACCTCCACCAGATCTGCAGCAAATAGTCCGGGTCCCGCGAACAAGGCAAGTCCCAAGCATGAGCACACGGACCAAATTCGATGCATGGTTTCCCCTTTGGGTGTCTTCTATGCTATCGGTCAGTGTCGGCTGATCCTGGCTTATTGTTAGTACTGCGGCATGTCGGGGTCCACTTCGCGGGCCCAAGCATCGATCCCGCCTTCTAGATTTGAGACCCGGCTAAACCCGGATTGTTCAAGGTAATTGGCCACCTGGAAACTTCGTGTACCATGGTGACAGATCACGACGGTTTCGACATCGGGTTGGAGTTTATCTTTACTGGCGGCGATTTGCGCCATCGGTATATGACGAGATCCTTCAATGTGGCACACCTTATACTCCCAGGGTTCCCGCACGTCAATGACGAGGAATTTACGCTTGCCTTCATCGAGATATGCCTTGAGTTCAGAGGGAGTAATTGTTTCCATGATTGGCGGGCTACAGCTTGAATGGCCGTGGTCTCAAGGCCCCGACTAAAGGCGGTATATCGGTCTCAAAGAGACTTTCGCTAGCCCATTCTCCCTTGCCAACGCGGGTGATCAGGGTAGCTTCCATAACCGGTGATTCGCCTACGATGACAAACAAACGACCCCCTGGTTTGAGTTGCTCCTGAAAATCCTCACTTAACACCGGCACAGAGCCGGTAGCCACAATCACATCATACGGCGCTGCTTTCTTCCAGCCACTTACCGCGTCCCCTCTCTCCAATGTGACGTTAGTGATCCTGTATCGATTAAGTTTAGGTGCAGCGGCCGTTGTAAAGTCTGGGTAAATGTCAACGCTGTACACGTGCCCGCCTAGGTTCGCCAGCAGCGATGTCAGATAGGTGCTGCCGGTCCCGATTTCGAGAACCTCATCGTCAGGATCGATGGCCAATGCCTGCAGTAATCTCGCTTCGACTTTTGGAGTCATCATGACCTCTCCATGTCCAAGCGGTATCGTAAGATCAGCAAACGCAAGTGTACGATAGTTTTCCGGGACGAAATCCTCCCTATGAATCTCGGCAATCAGATCTAATATACCCTGATCGAGCACATACCAGGGCCTAATCTGCTGCTCGATCATGTTGAAACGTGCTTGGTCAAAATTCATTTAAAATTCCCGACGCAACAAAAACACTAGCGTTCACGTTGAAGATTGCTATTATATAGCATACGAGTGCGGCTAGGGGCGCCCGTGTACGGGCTGAGAGCGACCCTTTGAACCTGATCCGGGTAGTACCGGCGTAGGGAAGCAAGCACTATCCTCCCCATGCTGTGCTCGTTTCCACCGATGCAGGGGGTGAGCGATGAGCGCAATGCCGGAGTCGCTGCTCAGTAGGACCGCCAAGGTCGACGAGCAAGCTATCCAACCTTTTCCAAACTCGAAAAAGATCTACGTACAAGGTCGCGGAAAAGACATCCGCGTACCTATGCGTGAAATCACGCTGTCGGATACACCGGCAAATTTTGGGGCGGAAAAGAATTCGCCGTTGACCGTGTATGACACATCCGGACCCTACACTGATCCCGATGCAACGATCGACGTTCGCAGGGGCCTGCCACGGGTACGTTCGGCCATGATTGACGAACGCGATGACACCGTGGTGCTTCGCGATTTCACGTCAGCGTATGCCCGCAGACGGGCTTCTGATACTAATCTCGCCCATTTGCGTTTTGCCCATCCTCATAGACCACGGCGGGCGAAGACCGGTATGAATGTGACGCAGATGCACTACGCAAAGAAAGGGATTGTTACACTGGAGATGGAGTATGTCGCAATCCGTGAAAACGTTCTGGCGCAGGAGATCAAAGATGCGGGGTTGCTAATGCGCCATCAAGGTGAGAGATTCGGCGCTTCTATCCAAGAGGAAATCACACCGGAATTCGTGCGTTCAGAGATAGCACGAGGTCGTGCCATCCTACCAGCCAATATCAATCATCCAGAAATTGAGCCAATGATTATTGGGCGCAACTTCCTGGTTAAGATTAATGCCAACATCGGAAATTCTGCCGTAACATCCTCTATTGAAGAGGAAGTCGAAAAGATGACCTGGGCCACTCGCTGGGGAGCCGATACCGTGATGGATCTTTCGACCGGCAGCAACATCCATGAGACCCGCGAATGGATCATTCGCAATTCGCCAGTGCCAATAGGTACTGTGCCTATCTATCAGGCATTGGAAAGGGTGGATGGCAAGGCCGAAGAACTCACATGGGAGATTTTCCGAGACACACTCATCGAGCAGGCGGAGCAGGGCGTTGATTACTTCACCATCCACGCGGGCGTGCGCTTGCCCTATATTCCGCTTACAGTGAACCGTGTCACCGGCATCGTCTCCCGCGGCGGCTCCATACTGGCAAAATGGTGCCTGGCACACCATAAGGAGAACTTTCTGTACACGCATTTCGAAGAGGTCTGTGAGATTATGAAGGCGTACGATGTCTCGTTCTCCTTAGGTGACGGATTGCGTCCTGGCTCGATTGCCGATGCCAATGACGAAGCGCAATTTGCTGAACTACGAACGTTGGGGGAGTTAACAAGAGTTGCATGGAAACACGATGTTCAGGTCATGATCGAAGGGCCCGGCCACATTCCAATGCAACTCATCAAGGAGAATGTGGATAGGGAGCTTGCGGAATGCCATGAGGCCCCTTTCTATACGCTTGGACCGTTGGCCACCGACATTGCACCGGGTTACGATCACATTACCTCTGCGATCGGAGCGGCCATGATCGGCTGGTATGGTGCCGCTATGCTTTGCTACGTCACACCGAAGGAACATCTAGGGCTGCCCGATAAGAATGACGTGAAGGAGGGGATTATCGCATACAAGATCGCCGCGCATGCCGCTGATCTCGCTAAAGGTCATCCTGCTGCGCAGGTGCGCGATAATGCGCTTTCCAAAGCGCGGTTTGAGTTCCGTTGGGAGGATCAGTTTAATCTCGGTCTGGATCCAGACCGGGCGCGCGCCTTCCACGATGAGACATTGCCCAAGGACGCACACAAGGTTGCACATTTTTGTTCTATGTGTGGACCGCAATTTTGCTCAATGAAGATCACGCAAGATGTGCGTAACTATGCCAGGGACAAGGGTATTGGTGATATTCACCTTGCTATCGAGGCGGGTCTGAAGGATAAGGCGGATGAGTTCAAGCGCCATGGCGGTGATCTCTACCCCAAGGCATAGCCTCGTAACGTCGCGAGCGCCATTGACCTGCCACGCCGCAATTGATTGCTTCGTAAGCCATCCGTTCTTATATATAGAGTGAATCGCGAAAGGACGTGCGTAACGTTTTTTCGCCGACGGGCTGCGTCTGTGCTAAGCGCAGCTTGGGGAACCTGAAGCTTATGCTAATTTCCCCTGATGCCGCAGAGGCGAGGCACCGACTGAATTGAGTCGTTGTTTAGTGGCCTGAGATCGCTGAATTTGTATCTCATTACGGTACGATCCGCACGCACTTTTGTTTGTGTTGCGGCTTGCTCGATCACCTCAAGACCTGCACTAGCCCGATGGGCATTTTCACTGAGGTAGCGCCGCCAGTCGCCTGCTCCCGGCTGGCCTTGGAATAGCCCCAGTATCGGGCGGGTTAGAAGGCTCAAGCCAACGCCGTCGATCAATTGGCGTTTTACATACGGTATATAGTGCTTGAGCACGTCAAATCGGCTTAATGCTCGCAACTTATCGCTGTAAATCTGCCGGTCAGCATTTGCAAGCATGTACGGATCGTGGCAAGCAATACGTCCAATCATTACGCCATCGACGCGCTTCAACTGTTCCTTCACCTGCTCCAGCGATGTGATCCCGCCATTGATAATGATCGTCAAATGCGGGAAGTCTTCTTTGATGTTGTGCACTACGTC
This sequence comes from Gammaproteobacteria bacterium, assembly GCA_022614965.1. Lineage (GTDB taxonomy): Bacteria > Pseudomonadota > Gammaproteobacteria > JAKEHO01 > JAKEHO01 > JAKEHO01. The sequence goes on along the minus strand of JAKEHO010000043.1, from coordinate 17,992 downwards.
ATAGCGAAGCGGTGGAATGTTGCGGTTCTTCTTTGGGCTTAGCCCTTGTAGCCAGGCTTTGCGGGCATGGAGGATAAACGTCGTGCAGCCCGCTTGGGCAACGGCATCAATAAACCGGGTCAGGTCCGCGTAGGAATCCCGATCATCGAAACCAAGCCGCGTCTTTACCGTCACGGGTAAAGCTACAGCTTCCTGCATCGCGATCACGCAATCGGCGACCAGTTCAGGTTCCCCCATAAGGCACACCCCGAATCGGCCAGTCTGCACCCGATGGCTCGGGCAGCCGACGTTGAAGTTGACTTCATCGTAGCCGTATTGATGGGCCAGCCGAGCGCAGTGGGCGAGTTCTGCCGGATCGCTGCCACCCAGTTGCACGCCTATCGGATGTTCGGCTTCGTTATAGGCAAGTAGCCGTGCCGGCTCGCCGTGGAGCAATGCACTGGTTGTAATCATTTCTGTGTACAGCTGCACACGCCGTGTGATGAGTCGAAGAAAGTACCGGAAATGACGGTCGGTTCGTTCCATCATCGGCGCGATTGACAGACGGTGAGTCAATCTTGCTGCCTCAAGGTGGAGGCGACCCTTAGCATGGCACTCGTTATGCTGGGAGCAAACTTTTTCATTCGGCGCCAAGCGGACGCTTTGTGTTGGCGAACGGTGTGCATCGACCGGCACCATACTATCCACGGCGTAGGTAGTGTCGATTAAGGATCTCGGTGGTGAACGAGGTCCTGAGATAAAACCCGCGTGGCAGGGTCAGCGCCTTTTCACCCGTCTCACTGGTGCTCTCGCGCAAGGCGCGCGCATTGGGGGCCTTCGGCCGGATCTGAAGGTACGTGCCTAATTCCCCCGTCAGCTGATCAAGCTCTCCCATAATGACCAATTCCATCAGCTCCTCCCAGTCGGCGCGTAGCGCAGCTTCTTCCGTTGGGCCGGGGCTCCATAGGAGCGGGGAGCCAATGCGTCTCTCTGGCACTGGGATGCGGGGATCTGCCTCCACGGGGACCCAGAGCACCCGAGCGAGCTTTTGCCGCACCACGGAGGTCTCCCAGGTAAGATCCAGATTGCCCGTCAGCGGCACGGCGCACACGTAGGTTGATTCCTTGGGGCGACCATTCCGGTCCACTGGGATGGTCTTTAACTCGACGCCAATCGCTTGAAAATCGGGTTCCGGTAGGGACGAGGCGCTGGCGCCAAGGCACGTTTCCATGAGCTCGCCGACCCAGCCCTTGGCCTGGTGGAGAGTCTCCGGTACAGGCCAGCCAAGCGGACCTGCGACCTCAGCGAAGGTCAGCCCGGCGATAGACTGCGCTCTTTCGAGGAGTTCGCCTTCAGTAAGCGGGGTTGTAAGCGTCACTGTCAGAAGCGTTAAGTAGTACGGGTTTGTGTTGCTTCGCGCTTGTGCGCCAATGCCGTGGCTGCGGGCCGCGCACCGTCCACCATAATACAGGCAACTTTTGATGGTTGCTTGCACTCCATTAACACATTGACACCGCGGGGCCACTGTCGTTTTGAGCTGGCGAACGTTCACAATAACCTAGGCAATCAGTATAGTATTGAGTCATGGCGGGCCTGCGCATACCGAAGGAGGTACTCGGCAGCCTCAAATCCATTGTGATGGCGGGATACCCGTATGAGGTTTGTGGGCTTATGACTGGGAAGGTGACCAAGGATGCTGTCAACGTATGCCGTGTCATGACCGCGCGCAATCTAAACACGGAGAGAGCCTATGACCGATATGAGCTGGCCCCCGACGATATGCTCAGCGCCGATCAGGAAGCGAAACGCCGGGGGCTTGAAATCGTCGGGATCTGGCATTCCCACCCAGAGCATCCTGCCCAGCCTTCGGAAACAGACCGAACGTTGGCCTGGGAGGGCTGGTCCTATGTGATCCTGTCAGTGACCCGCGAGGGGGTGGCGGATGTACGCTCGTGGCGGCTCAATGGAAAGCGACAGTTTGTTGAGGAGGGTATTGAGACATGGCCGACGTAACCATCCGGATCCCGATGCCATTGCGGACCTTTGCTGAGGGCGCCGACGAGGTTGTCGTTGCAGGAACAACCGTGGGCGAGGCGCTGAAGGCCCTTGGTAGGGCCCATGGCGGCATCGTCGAGCGGGTGATGACGCCAAAAGGCCAGTTGCGGAATTTCGTCAATATTTATCTTGGAAATGAGAATGTGAACTCGCTTAATGGGTTAGATACTGCCCTGTCCGACGGTGACGTGTTGTCGATCGTGCCGGCTGTCGCCGGTGGTGTCGGAGTGCGGGCCAAAGACCGCAGGCTGGTAGAACTCAGAGCGGGGATCCCTCAAGTAACCCCTCGCGAGGCCGAGGCGCTACGGCGCGGTGGGGCTGTGCTCATTGACGTACGTGAACGCGAGGAGATTGCCGAAGGTCGCCCTGTTGGCGCTCATCCACTCGGACGGAGCTATCTGGAATTGAAGATCGAAGATGTGGCACCCGATCTCGACCGGACCGTACTCGTATTCTGCAACAGCGGTATGCGTTCCTTGTTCGCAGCCGAGGACCTTAAGCGTCTTGGATATACGGACGTGCGGTCGGTTAGCGGTGGTTTCAACCGCTGGAAGAACGAAGGGTTGCCCTTCGAGGTCCCACAAATACTCGACCATGATGCCCGCGAGCGCTATAGCCGGCACCTCTTAATGCCCGAAGTGGGTGAAGCGGGCCAATTCAAGCTATTGAACTCCAAGGTGTTGTTGGTTGGGGCCGGCGGACTCGGCTCGCCCGCGGCGTTTTATCTGGCCGCGGCAGGCGTTGGCACATTGGGAATTGTCGATCATGATCTCGTCGATCTCAGTAACCTGCAACGGCAAATTCTGCATACCAATGATAGGGTGGGTACCCCTAAGGTCGCTTCCGCACGGGCAACCCTTGAGGCGCTGAACCCGCGTGTCAAGGTCAACGAGCACGAGGTTAGGTTGGATTCTAACAACGTCGAGAGGATCTTCCGTGGTTACGACGTGGTGGTGGACGGGTCAGACAATTTTGCGACCCGCTATCTGGTCAATGATGCCTGCGTGCGCCTTGGCATCCCTAATGTCCATGGCGCGGTGTTCCGCTTTGAGGGTCAGGTCTCTGTCTTCTGGCCAGCCTATCCGAAGCACCATGGGCCCTGCTACCGATGTGTGTATCCAGAGCCACCTCCACCGGAACTGGGCCCCTCCTGCGCTGAGGCGGGCGTCTTGGGCGTCCTGCCGGGGGTCATCGGTGTGCTCCAAGCGGTTGAAACCATCAAGCTGATATTGGAAGTCGGCGAGCCACTAATCGGCACACTGCTCTATTACGACGCGCTCAAGGCCCGCTTCTCAGAGCTTAAACTCCCTCGCAACCCGAGCTGCGCCTACTGCGGCGATCATGCGGAGTTCCCCGGCTATGTGGATTACGAGGCATTTTGTGCGGCCTCGAATGCCTGAACAGAACACGATGCCGCCATAGAGGGAACCGCCCCATGCAACCTCACGCGAGCCAAGCAAAGCCTGAAACAAGCATCGAAGCCGGAGGCCTGATCGCCTGCATCGGCAATACCCCTCTGCTCGAATTGGATCTAGTAACGGAAGCGGCGCCTGCCGCCCGGCTGTTTGCAAAGCTTGAAGCCTTAAATCCCGGGGGTTCCATCAAGGATCGGCCGGTTGCGCGCATGCTAACTCAGGCGCTTCAGGAAGGAAGGCTCGAAGGCGGTCGTCGATTGCTCGATTCATCTTCGGGAAACGCAGGCATTTCTTATGCAATGCTTGGCGCCGCACTTGGGATACCGGTAACCATCGTGGTACCCGGCAATGCGAGCAAAGAACGGCTCGATCGCATTGCGGCGCATGGCGCGGAGTTGGTCTTGACGGATCCTCTCAAGGGCTACGATTTTGCCCTGTTAGAGGCTCATCGGCTTGCCGAAGAATTTCCTGAGCGCTACTGGTACTGCGACCAGTACAGTAATGAGGATAACTGGCGGGCCCACTACGAGGACACGGGTCGGGAGATCCTCACACAGTTGCGAGCTCAAACCGGTTTATTGCCAGACGCCTTCGTCGCGGGTGTCGGTACGGGCGGCACCATCACGGGGGTGGGGAGACGCCTGCGTGAGGTGAACCCTGACATTCACATTGCCGCGGTGATCCCGGAGCGCTTTCCAGGGATAGAGGGCCTTAAACCCCTTGGCGAGCCTGATGACATCGTTCCTGCAATCCTGGATGAATCGCTAATCGACGAACGGATCGCTATCACCATTGAGCAGGCAACGGCTGTATGCAAGCGCCTGACCAAGCACGGACTCTTTGTTGGGCCGTCTTCAGGGGCGTATGTCTACGGTGCGTTGCACATCGCCGCAACCGGAAAATACCGGACGATCGTGACCTTGCTCTCGGACACCGGGGAGCGCTACAGCTCGACAGGAATGTGGCACAGTGAGCGCGGCTCGCTGCCTCAACCATTTTTACAACAGAGTAGTCGGACGCTCGGACGCAAGTCTGGCAGTTCAATTCCCGATTAGAATGGATATCCCTTTCTATGGTGGGGATAACGAATCAATGATGGACTGCCGCAGGTGCTCCAATTGGGCCGGGTCGGTGATCGGTCTATTAGTCTTGTCCGTAATAAAAAAGACATCCTCGACCCGTTCCCCATAAGTTGCAATCTTTGCATTTTGCAGGCGTACGCTGCAGCGGAACATGGCCATACCGATGCGCGCTAAGAATCCCGGTCGATCCGTGGCGATAACTTCCATAACGGTTCTCGCGTTTTTTGCATCAGAACTGAATAAGACTTCTGTTGGTATTGGGAAGTGCCTGAGTTGTCGAGCCGCTCTTCGACTCACCTGTTTCGGAAATGACTTGAGGGACGAAAGTGCGCGCTTTAGGGCGTGTACAATCTCTTGCTCGCGTTCAGCATCGCGAATGACTTCACCGGTCGCCTCAAGGACAATGTAGGTGTCCAACGTGTAGCCCCCCGCAGCGGTAATGATCCGTGCATCTTGTACAGTGAGATCTAACTGATCAAGCGCGGTGGTGGTCGAGGCGAAGATGAGATCTTCATCATGCATATAGATAAACACCTCGGTACCACCACGGTGGGTTTCGGGCCGAACAAGGACTAGCGGTAAATCATCTTCACTGGTGTTGAGTATATGTTGTGTGTGCCAAGCAATCTCGTCAGGCGAATGCCGCAAAAAATAATCTTCGCCGAATTGATCCCACAATTCTATAATCGCTTTTTTTGACGATGCTTGCTTATTCAGCAACGCTAGTGCTGCGCTCTGAGTTTCTCCGATACGCTCCGCTTTGTCGATGGGGTTTTCTAATCCTCTTCTTAGCGCGCGTAGCGTGCTGTGGTAGAGCTCGGCAAGAAGGGCGTCCTTCCACCTGTTCCAGAGTGTAGGATTCGTTCCTTGAATATCTGCGACGGTAAGTAGGTACAGATAGTCAAGGTGGATACGATCACCAACGACAAGCGCAAACTGGCTGATGACTTCAGGGTGTGATATGTCCTGGCGTTGTGCCGTTAGAGACATCACTAAGTGATGAGATACAAGCCATGCGACGAGCCTGGCGTCATATGGACTTAGACCGTGATGTAGGCAAAACCCCAATGCGTCTTTTGCTCCGAACTCGGAATGATCGGCACCGCGACCCTTTGCAATGTCGTGAAACAAGCCCGCGAGATATAATAGCTCCGGTTTTGGCAACTGATGCATTACGTGAAAACATAGCGGCAGCGTGCGCAGAGATTCGGGATCTCGGAAGCGCTGCACGTTGCGAATTACAAAAAGTATGTGTTCGTCTACCGTATAGACGTGAAACAGGTCGAACTGCATTAGCCCGACGATCGCTTCAAAAATGGGCACATAGGCCCCGAGGATGCCATAGCGATGCATACGTCGTAGTTCGCGGCTGATGGCATTGGGAGTGCGAATAATCTCAAGAAACAAGCTGCGATTTCTCAAGTCGTTCCTGAACGACTCATCGATGAGATGCCGGTGATTCCGGATCAGGCGAATGGTACTGGCGCGCACGCCTTTTATCTCGGGGTGTTGCTGGAGGAGCAGAAAAAGCTCGAGCAATGCAAATGGAAACCGCTGAAAAATAGTGTCATGGCGCGCTTCAATAAAGTCATTTTGTACCTGAAAGCGGCGGTTTAAGGCTCTGGCTTTTTTCTTTTTTCCCCGCTTACTATAAAGAATGGCCTCCTGAAACAGTTGCAGGAGCATCTCATTGACACGGCTGAGCTCAGTAACCGTCCGGTAGTAAGTTTTCATTAGGCGTTCAACGCCGAGTTGACGGGTATCATCTTGGTAACCGAATGCATTGGCGATGCGGCGCTGGTAATCGAATTGTAATCGGTCCTCACGGCGCCCAGTCAGGGTATGCAGAGCAAAGCGGAGTTGCCATAAAAATGCCTGACCCTCATCGAGGGTCTGAAACTCCTCTTCCGTGAGAAAGTGTTTTTTCACGAGATCGTGCAGTACTTCCGCGCCAAAGTGCCGGCTGGCAACCCAAGAGATCATTTGAATATCGCGTAATCCTCCTGGCCCCTCCTTTATGTTTGGCTCAAGATTATGGGCGGCGTCATCAAACTTTCGATGTCTTTTGATCTGTTCCTGCAATTTAGCTTCGAAGAAGGCCCGAATCGGCCAGATCTCGCTGGGGCCTGTAGCCTTTAGCATGCTGGAAAAAAGCGTTGGGTTACCGATCACAAGACGGGCTTCCATCAGGTTGGTGGCCACCGTAACGTCGGCTTTGGCTTCTCGCACACAGTCCTTGACGGTGCGTACGCTGTGCGCGACCTCAAGGCCGATGTCCCAGAGAAAGACCAGGAATTCTTCGATACCTCGCCTCGTGAGATCGCCAATGCGCGCATTGCGGAGAACCATGATATCAATATCGGAAGCGGGATGGAGCTCACGACGTCCATACCCGCCGACAGCAACCAGCGCCAAACCGTCTGCTGCGGGACCTGTTCGGCGCCAGGCCGATATCAAAAGCTGGTCGATTAGCCAGGCGCGCTGAGCGACGAGCTCTCTGATGGAGGCATCTTGCCAGAAGCGTTTCGTGAGATGGTCGTTTCCTTGGTTTAGGGCGCGTTTGAACACAGCGATGGGTGAGCCTTGTACCCTAAGCGCCGAGTCAAAGTTCCCCGCATCGAAAAGGGAGGGATTTTCCAGCATTTGGATCGACATCGAATCTAAATCTCGTCCCCTGGCAATATCGTTAACACTTCATAGCCATCGGCGCTGACTAGAACCGTGTGCTCCCATTGCGCAGAAAGACTGTGATCCTTGGTCACAACTGTCCAGTTATCTGGAAGTAATTTCACATCATGCTTACCCGCGTTGATCATCGGTTCGATCGTAAATGTCATTGCTTCTTTGAGTTCCATGCCAGTGCCAGGCGTGCCGTAGTGTAGCACCTGTGGTTCCTCATGAAATTCGCGGCCAATGCCGTGGCCACAGTATTCGCGGACGACGGAGCACTTGTTGGATTTTGCATGCTTCTCTATCGCATGGCCAATATCACCAAGCCGTACGCCAGGTCTAACCATTTCGATGCCAAGACGCATACATTCATAGCTAAGCTTCACCAACCGTTTTGCCCGAATCGAGGGCGTGCCAACAGGGAACATCTTGCTCGTATCACCGTGATATCCATTTTTAATGACAGTCACATCGATGTTAAGAATGTCGCCATCTTTCAACACCTTGTTTCCGGGGATGCCGTGACAAACCACATGGTTGACGGAGGTGCAGATGGATTTTGGAAAACCACGGTAGTTAAGCGGAGCAGGGATGGCGCCGAGTTCTTTGACAATGTACTCGTGGCAGATGCGATCCAGTTCTCCAGTGGTGATACCCGGCCGTACATAGGGGCGAATCATATGCAATACGGATGCTGCCAGCCGGCCAGCAACCCGCATGCGCTCTACCTCTTCGGGTGTTTTGATCGGTACGGCCATCGTAGAGGGGATTTAGGGACGCAGGGTGAGTGGATTGTTGTGACAAATCATGTATGGTATAAAGCGCCGGCTTGATTGGCAAACAATACGACACACACACACTGCAACCAAGTATGGGGTGCCCTCGCGCAGGATCCTGACAGGGCGCAATGGCGGCGCTTTATTAAGGGTGACGTGAATCGAGTAACGTCACTTCTGAAGTTGCCGTGACAAGAACAGGAATTGCCTCGGAAATCAGCATTTCCGCGTCGCTCGGCAAGACCTAAGCTATTTGTGATCGAGGGTCGGTACATGGGGTGTGTGGAGGATTAACCCTAAGTTGGAGTCTACCTATGTCAAACGTTAGCATGCGTGAAATGCTGGAGGCTGGAGTACATTTCGGCCACCAGACTCGATATTGGAACCCAAAGATGGCCCCCTATATCTTTGGGCAGCGGAACAAAATCCATATTATCAATCTTGAAGCGACTCTTCCGCTATTTGAAGAAGCCATGAGCTTTACTGCCAAAATGGCTTCGAGAAGAGGTAAGATTCTGTTCGTCGGTACGAAGAGGGCCGCGCAGACGATCATCAAGGAAGAAGCAACACGATGCGGAATGCCATACGTCAACCGGCGTTGGTTGGGAGGCTTGCTCACCAACTTTAAGACCGTGAAGCGATCTATCCTGCGGCTGAAAGAGATTGAGGTGATGAGGGACGATGGCGGCTTTGAGCGCATGAATAAGAAAGAGGCGCTCAGGTATACGCGCGAGCTCGACAAGCTTGAAAATAGCCTTTCCGGCATCAAGGACATGCAGGGCCTGCCTGACGCTCTTTTTGTTATCGATGTAGGCCATGAGAAAATCGCTGTGAGCGAGGCTGTCAAGCTCAGGATCCCCGTCATTGGGGTTGTAGATACAAACAACAGTCCAGACGGTGTTGATTACCTTATTCCCGGTAATGATGATGCAATACGGGCCATACAGATTTATGTCAAAGTGGCAGCCGACGCTGTGATCCACGGGCGCCAGTCGGCACTTCAACTCGCGACGGTCGAAGGCGACGAATTTATTGAGCTTGACGAAGCAGGTCTTCCAGTGATCAGCGAAGGTGTCCGAAAGCCCTCGAAGCCAGTCGTTAAAAAGTTCGGAAAAGTAAAAGTAAAGATGACCAGGGCAACGGCGAAGGCAGTCGTGGACGATGCGGGTCCGGGATCGCAGGCAAGTTTAGATCTAGAACTCAGTGCTCAGCCAGAAGGTGACTCCACGGACAAACCCGAGTCACGTGAAAAGGAGCACGTTAACGGCGTGGCCGCGTTGCCGGCCGAAGGGGTGGGCTCGGAGGAGATGCGGCTTAAACAAAAAGGGGTAATGACAGCAAAGAAACCGGTGGCGAAGAAAAAGACCGTGATTAAGGAAAAGGCTGGCACGGAAAAGGCGGCATCGGGTGAGAAGCTTAAGGTGAAGCTTGAGAGACCGGCCGGCAAAAAGGCGGCAGCCGCGACGAAAAAAAAGACCACGATCGAGAAAAAGGCTACGATCACGGAAAAGACTCAGGCTAAGCGCAGGAAAGATGAAAAAGGGTCGGCCGCTGACGATGATTAGATGATTAAGGGTGGTGCAATGGGCGACGTTAGTAGAGGCTGGCGATATAGGCTCCACAAGAGTCTTACCTAAGCGTTACGAGGTCATGCAGATCACAGCCGCAATGGTTAAAGAGTTGCGCGAACGCACTGGGGTTGGAATGATGGATTGTAAAAAAGCCCTACTCGAATCGAAAGGCGATATTGAAGCCGCGATCGAGTTGATGCGTGTTGCAGGGCTTGCTAAGGCTGCGGAGAAAGCCGGACGTATTGCCGCTGACGGGGTCATTGCCGTGCGGCAGACACCCAATGCGAAGATATATGCCATGGTAGAGGTCAATTCTGAAACCGACTTTGTAGCAAAGAGTGACGACTTCACTGCATTTGCGGAAGCGGTTGCTGCTTGCGTGTTGGCAAACCGACCGAAGGACATCGTTGCCCTGATGAAATTGCCACTCGCTGCTGGCACAAGCGAGACTGTGGAGGTGCATAGGCAACAGCTCGTCACCAAGCTTGGTGAGAATATCAGTGTGCGTCGATTTACACGGATGGAAAGCGCTGCAGATTACCTGGGAGTTTATCTGCATGGGAGCCGAATTGGCGTTCTCGTGGATGTCAAAGGCGGTCATAAGCAACTTGCCAAGGATCTTGCGATGCACATTGCCGCGAGCCGCCCCGTTTGTGTATCGGAGAAGGAAATGCCGCCGGAATTACTTGAAAAGGAGAGGGAGATATTGAAAGCCCAGGCCGCTGACAGCGGTAAACCGCCGGACATCATTGACAAGATGGTAAGTGGTCGCCTGAAGAGGTTCATGAGCGAGGTTACGCTGTTGGGGCAACCCTTCGTGAAAGACACGGAGATGACCGTAAGCGAGCTACTGAAAGCGTCCGGTGCCAGTGTGCGTGCGTTTTCGCGCTTCGAAGTAGGTGAAGGTATTGACAAAAAAACAGATAATTTTGCACAAGACGTAATGGTGCAAGTGCGAGGAGGCTGATACCTTGTCCAACCCGTCCGGCCAGCCGCTATACCGACGGGTATTACTGAAGCTAAGCGGTGAGGCATTGAAGGGTGACGCGGCCTGTGGCATCGATCCTGGCTTGATCAAGCGTATTGCTGAGGAGGTTCGGGACCTAATCCAGGTTCGCGTTGAGGTGGCTATGGTGATCGGCGGAGGGAACCTGTTTCGCGGTTCGAACCTAGCCGCTGCCGGTGTCGATCGGGTGACGGCGGATCAGATGGGGATGTTGGCTACCCTCATCAACGCGTTAGCCTTGCAGGACGCGTTGGAGCGTTTGGGCATGAACGCACGTGTCATGTCGGCGATAACAATCAATGAAATCTGCGAAGACTACATTCGTCGCCGCGCAATTCGTCACCTTGAGAAAGGCCGAGTTGTTATCTTTGCCGCAGGGACAGGCAATCCCTTTTTCACAACGGATTCAGCTGCCAGCCTACGAGCGGTCGAGATTAACGCCGATTTGCTGATTAAAGCCACGAAAGTTGATGGCGTCTATTCCGCAGATCCACGGCATTTCGAAAACGCCATGCGTTATGATCATCTGAACTATGACGAGGTCTTGCAAAGCAAGCTTGGCGTCATGGATGCAACAGCGGTGGTGCTATGTCGTGACAATAATATGCCGCTGCGCGTGTTGGATATGACTAAACCGGGCGCACTGATGCGAGCGGTCATGGGGGAAGACGAAGGTACTTTAGTGAGCAGCAAACCGCTAGCAGAGAAGGCCAATGATTAATGAAGTCATTCAGGACGCTGACAAGCGCATGAAGAAGAGTGTTGAGGCGCTTAAGCACGAGCTCGCAAAGCTGCGAACGGGTCGGCCACATCCTAACTTGTTAGACCACGTAACCACCTCATACTACGGATCTCATGTACCACTCAGTCAAGCCGCAACGATCAGTGTCCTGGATGCTCGTACATTAGCCGTGACACCGTGGGATAAGAACATGATTTCTGAAGTCGAGAAGGCGATATTAAATTCAGATCTCGGGCTTAATCCCAGCACCTCAGGCGGTGTCATCCGCGTTCCGCTGCCACCACTCACGGAAGAACGGCGACGGGATATGATACGGGTGGTAAGGAGTGAGGCGGAGCACGCTCGTGTCGCCATACGGAATATTCGCCGAGATGCTAATCATGCCCTCAAAAATTTGATTAAGGAAAAGGCGCTCGCTGAGGATGACGAACGCCGAGCTGAGGAGAAGGTCCAACAGCTTACCGACGCTCATATCAAAGACGTAGAAAAGTTGCTTTCGGCGAAAGAAAAGGATTTGATGGAAGTGTAACGACCAACCCGCGTTGTCGTTTCTGCTTTGTGATTATAGCCATCCTGTGCGCAAGCTAGTTACATTGCTTATTTGATCGGATAATGTCTCCAGGATCTAAAAGTTGCGATTCCAACGGTGCATTACCCCGCCACGTAGCAATTATAATGGATGGTAATGGCCGTTGGGCAAGAAAGCGAGGCTTGCCACGCATTGCGGGCCATAGCGCCGGTGTCGAGGCAGTTCGTCGAGCTGTTGAAGTTTGTGCAAGAAAGGGAATTGAAGTACTGACGCTGTTTGCGTTTAGTAGCGAGAATTGGCGCCGACCTAAACAGGAGGTTGGTCTACTGATGGAATTGTTTATGACTTCGCTGCAGCAGGAGGTGCAGGAGCTACGTGATAACGGTGTCCGGCTTCGTTTTATTGGTGATCGACATGCGTTTTCGGCACAGCTGCAAGATTCCATTGACGCAGCGCAACGTCTAACAGCAGCAAATCAAGGTCTTACTCTGGTCGTTGCCGTAGATTACGGAGGCCGTTGGGATATAACGGAGGCAATCAGGAAAATTGCGCGTCATGTGGCGTGTGGTGATGTGGTGCCTGAGGAGATCACGCCGGAGCTCGTTCGCTCGTACATTTCACTGAACGATTTGCCGGACCCTGATTTGTTTATTAGGACAGGAGGGGAGAGGCGGATCAGCAATTATCTACTTTGGCATTTGGCGTACACCGAACTCTATTTCACAGAGTGCTTATGGCCTGACTTTGGCCCCCAGCAGTTTGAGGCTTCACTCGCCTGGTTCTGTACACGTCAACGCCGCTTTGGGCAGACAAGCGAGCAAGTTGAGCAGTCCGAGGGTGCTTAGAGCGCGCCTATTAACGGCCGCGATACTAATCCCGCTCGTAGTCTGGGGTGTCATTGCCCTACCCCCTCCATTGTTTGCCCTATTTCTGGCCGTGATTGTGGTAGTGGGCGCTTGGGAGTGGGCAGGGCTTTTGGGCTGGTCTAAGCAAAATCAGCGACTGGGATACCTTATGCTGGTACTCGCTACGCTAATCGGCGCAAATTCCCTAATGAACGAGCCATGGGCCATCCGTGCGGTCATGATTCTTTCGGTCATTTGGTGGCTGCTGTGTCTTTTGTGGATAATCAACTATCAGCGAGGCAGAGACACATTGCCACGATCCCCCATTCTATTGGGGCTGGCCGGGCTTCTGGTTATGATCCCCGGGTGGCTTGGCCTTGTGGCGATGCGGAACAGCGGCCCTGATGGCCCGTACTGGGTTGTACTCCTGTTTCTATTGATCTGGTGCGCGGATTCCACTGCCTATGTGACGGGACGTCGCTGGGGAAAGACGCGCCTGGCGGACAAGGTGAGCCCTGGGAAGACCTGGGAAGGTGTGGGTGGCGCAGCATTGGCAGGAACGTTGTTGGGATCCGCCTATGCTTTGGCAAATAGCCTGGGACTTTTTAATGTGTTGTTGATGACCGCGTTATGCCTATTAACGATCATGTTTTCCGTCGTTGGGGATCTGCTGGAGAGCCTTTTTAAGCGGCGGGCGGGAGTCAAAGATAGTGGCGATCTCTTACCGGGGCATGGGGGCGTATTGGATCGCATAGACAGTCTCACCGCTGCAGCGCCAGTGTTCGCGCTAGGACTGACGATTTTCGGTGAGAGATTGTGATCGGCATCACCATCCTTGGTTCGACTGGTACCATCGGTGTGAGTACGTTGGACGTCTTAGCACGGCATCGTGACGAATTTGAGGTGATCGCCCTTACAGGAAACAAGGACGTTGAGCGCCTCGCCTCGCAATGTATCGCATGGCTTCCACGCTATGCCGCTATGGCCGATCCGGACTGTGCTGATCGACTGCGTCGGACACTGCGAGATCAGTGCCCGGACGTCAAAATCCTTTCAGGTGTGGATGGTTTACAGGCCGCGGCGAGTCTCCCCGAAACAGATTACGTAATGGCCGGGATTGTGGGTGCTGCAGGTTTGTTGCCGACGCTCGCCGCTGCCCGCGCAGGCAAGCGCGTGCTGCTCGCCAATAAGGAAGCGCTGGTGATGGCCGGTAAGCTGTTCATGGACGCAATACGGGATAATGGCGCCGAATTGTTGCCCATCGATAGTGAGCATAATGCTGTATTTCAGTGTATGCCCGGTAATTATCATGATGGCCTTGATCGAGTCGGGGTAAGTCGGATCCTGCTCACAGCGTCTGGTGGACCCTTTCGTACGCTGACTCTATCGGAGCTCCGCTACGTTACACCTGAGCAGGCATGCGCCCACCCTAATTGGGTCATGGGGCGAAAGATCTCAGTAGATTCCGCAACGATGATGAATAAAGGATTGGAGGTCATTGAGGCTTGCTGCCTTTTCGACACACAGCCCGAGCGCGTGCAGGTAGTCTTGCATCCCCAAAGCGTTATTCATTCCTTGGTGGAGTATGTCGACGGATCTGTGCTAGCGCAACTTGGCAATCCTGACATGCGTACACCGATCGCTCACGCCCTCGCCTGGCCCAAGCGCATGGATTCCGGCGTTGAACGCCTGGATCTCTTCGACGTGGCACATCTTGACTTTGAGCCCCCGGATCCCGAGCGATTTCCCTGCCTACGGTTGGCACGCGATGCAATTCAAGCGGGCGGAACTGCAACGGCTGTGCTGAATGCGGCCAACGAGGTGGCCGTACAAGCGTTCCTGGAGCGGCGGCTGAGCTTCGTGGGTATTCCCATCGTCATTGAGGCGACACTGTCTGGGGTCAATAGCCAAGAGGCTTCGTCGTTGGACGCAATCTTGGCGGGTGATGCTAAGGCGCGAGCATACGCGGCCGGCGCCATCCTGGAGCATGCATTGTGATCAATTTCTTGTACTCGGCCGGTGCGTTTGTCCTCGCTGTAAGCCTGTTAATAACGATCCACGAGTTTGGTCATTTTTGGGTGGCTCGGAAGCTGGATGTGAAGATCCTCCGATTTTCCGTCGGATTTGGCAGGCCAGTTTGGTTACGTCGATTCGGTAAAGACCGTACAGAGTTTGTCATTGCCGTATTGCCTTTAGGTGGGTATGTAAAGATGTTGGATGAGCGGGAAGGAGAAGTTGCCCCCGAAGAGTACCATCGGACCTTCAATCGAAAGGCCCTCGTATCCCGGACTGCCATTGTGCTAGCAGGGCCACTGTTTAACTTCCTGTTCGCGATTGTTGTTTATTGGTTGATGTTTTCAATTGGAATAACCGGCATAAAGCCGGTCATCGGCGAAGTGATCCCTTCAAGCATTGCTGAACAGGCTGGGTTTCGCCCCGGGTATGAAATCGTGGCGGTGGACTTGCGCCCTACACCAACGTGGGCGGCAGTTCTGGCCGCCATGGTCGCCAAAGTGATCGATTCTGATGAGATTGTCATTACTGTGCGCGATAAGTCTCAGTCAGAACGCCAGCTCGTACTCAATCTGGCTGGACTATCGCTGGACAACGTTGCGAAAGGTGGACTGTTTGAGATGTTGGGTGTGCGTCCTTTCCGACCCAGGTTGCCAGCGGTGATCGGACAAGTGCACTCGGGTGGCGCTGGAGCGATAGCAGGTCTTGAGGCGGGTGATCGGATCTTGTCAGCTGACGGTACCCCGATGGAGTTTTGGGATGCCTGGGTGGAGTATGTCCAGGCGCATCCGGAAGAGACCATGCACGTTGAAGTTCTACGTGGCAATGAGCGGGTGATGCTTACGCTTCGGCCGGAAGCAATCGAAACAGAGCACGGTCGCATCGGCCGTATCGGTGCAAGTGTTTACCAATCAGCAGATCTGGACCGATCGCTCGCTGCCGTGGAGCGGTATCCTCCATTGAGTGCGTTTGGGAAGTCATTGCAGAAAACCTGGGAGATGTCGGTGCTCACATTGCGCATCCTTTTCAAGATACTGTTTGGCCAAGCGTCGGTCGCGAACCTAAGCGGCCCCATCAGTATTGCCCAGTACGCGGGAATATCAGCCAGTATTGGCGTGGCGGCGTTTCTCGGATTTTTGGGTGTTGTAAGCATCAGTCTCGGAGTCTTGAACTTGCTGCCCATACCTCTACTGGATGGCGGCCATTTAATGTATTACCTGATAGAATTCGCCAAGGGAAGCCCGGTCTCGGAGTCGGCACAGCTGGTCGGCCAGCAGATTGGGGTGGCCGTGCTTTTGGGACTCATGGCCCTGGCTTTTTACAATGACATCACGCGTCTTTTGGGGTGATGGGCAATTGAATAATAAAAACATTAAAAGACAGATAAATGCGTGGATTTTGTAAGAATGTAGCTTATCTGTTCGTCGCCTTTTATCTATGCCAGTCAACCGCACTCGCCATGGAGAGCTTTACAATCGAGGACATCCGCCTTGAAGGACTACAGCGTATCTCGCCCGGCACGGTCTTCAATTATCTGCCAATAAAGGTGGGGGAAACATTCGATGATGCCCGATCCAGCGAAATCGTACGGGCATTATTTAAGACGAGTTTCTTCAAGGACGTGCAGTTAGGGCGTGATGGGGACGTTCTCGTCATTACTCTGGTTGAGCGCCCGGCCATTGGCAAGATTACAGTGTCTGGCAATACGGATATCAAGACCGAGGACTTACTCAACGGACTTAAACAAATCGGATTTGCGGAAGGCCGTGTGTTTGATGCATCGTTGCTTGACAAAGCTGAACTAGAGCTTACAAGGCAATATTTTTCCCTCGGCAAGTACGCAGTAAGGATCAAAACAACGGTTACTCCCGTTGATGAGAATCGGGTCGACGTTGCAATTGATATATCCGAAGGTCAGGTTGCGAAGATCGTGCAGATTAATATAGTTGGCAACAAGGCCTTCAGCGAAAAGCGCCTCTTGAAAACGTTTAAATTAACCACGCCAACGCTATTGTCATTCATCACCAAGTCGGATCAATACTCGCGGCAAAAACTCAGCGCAGATCTTGAATCGCTGCGTTCATTCTATCTGGATCATGGTTATATCAATTTTAACATTGACTCAACCCAAGTATCGATTACCCCTGACAAAAAGGACATCTATATCACTATCAATATCACGGAAAGTGAACCTTATCACATCTCAGAGATCAAGCTTGCAGGAGAGTTAATCGTTCCCCCCGAGGACCTGTATCACCTTATCATCATCAGACAAGATGATTTGTTCTCGCGTAAGGTCGTGACGGAAAGTAGCACCGCGATAACTGAACGGTTGGGCAACGATGGCTATGCGTTTGCCAATGTCAATGCAATTCCTGCGATTGATAATGAAAACAAAACCGTTGCAATTACCTTTTTCGTTGATCCTGGCAAAAGGGTCTATGTCCGGCGGATTACGTTTTCAGGCAATACGACAACTCGTGACGAAGTGTTGCGGCGGGAAATGAGGCAGCTGGAGGGGGGTTGGATCTCAACGAGCCAGGTAGAACGGTCAAAGGTCCGTCTACAAAAGCTGGGCTATTTTAAGGAAGTCAATGTGGAGACGCCGGCGGTGCCAGGTACAACGGATCAGGTCGATGTGAATTTCTCGGTGACAGAGGCGTCTACGGGCAGTTTCGGGATCGGTGCGGGTTATGCGCAGACCGGAGGCCTCATTCTTAGCACCAGTATCACGCAGGACAATTTTCTGGGCAGTGGTAAGCGAGTAAGCTTTGCCTTTGACAACAGCGAGGTCAATAGACGGTTTCTCCTTGGATTCTGGAACCCGTACTGGACTGTTGACGGTGTAAGCCGTGGTTTTCAAGGCTACTACCGAACGACTGATGCAGCGCAGGCCAATATCACCGCATTCGATTCGACGGTTTGGGGAGGTGGTGTCGTCTTTGGGATCCCCGTCACGGAGTTTAATTCGCTCAAACTGGGGCTTGACTATGAGAATACGACAATTGACACCACTGTCGCTTCGTCACAGCAGGTTACAGACTTTGTGCAGCAGAATGGCAGTCAGTTTGATAGCGTATTAGTGACCGGGGCTTTTGATTATGACACCCGCAATAAGGCGCTCTTGCCGGACAGCGGTACGCTCCATGCATTCGGCGCGCAACTTGCGGCACCGCTCGGCGATTTGGAGTACTACAAGCTGGACTATCGCACGCAGTGGTTCTATCCCCTTATCGAGGATTATACCTTGTTGCTCCAGGGCGAAGTCGGGTATGGTGACGGCTATGGCAGTACTGATGGATTGCCGTT
>JAKEHO010000042.1 GCA_022614965.1 Gammaproteobacteria bacterium | reverse complement strand
TTGTGCGCATACGCGTGCAAGTTAAAGGCGTGCTCTACCAAGGTGAAAACCCCCACGATGCGCGGTGTTCTACAGGGCGGATTGACGTCTGCCCACACAGTTCGGAGGGCGGGGAGGGCGCTAACCCTTCCGACGCCTATCCGCGGAGGCTGGATGTGTGATTGCAATGCCTGTCTTGCGATTAAACGGGAGGAAAATCTGTAATCTGGTTGTGGTTATCGAGAACGATCTGCGGAATACCTCGATGTTGCTCAATACGACCAGTCACATAAGCGTAGCCTCGACCGCCAATATCCTCAACGCCTTGCTTAGAAGCTATATAACGTTTTTGAATGAGATTGATAATAGCAATTCCATCATCAGTGGTTGTATCAGGTAGCCACAGATTAAACCTATGGACATCCGAACCAGCCTTGATCAAAGCAGCATCTCCAACTCGCCTGGTAATTCCATCTTGAAGATCGCAAAGAATGGTCAATGTCGCCCCAGTTTCAGAGGCCTTCAGAATCTTCTGATAATCCAGCCTAACAGAGATGACATTCGCGGCGGGTCCTAGCAGGCGATAATCCTGAACAATGCTATCGCGTAACCCCCACCAAGGTATCAGGGCTGTATAGTTGCGAGCGCCCCCCCCTGAATTTGTCATGGGATTCCAAATAATAAGGTTTCCAGCCTGTGCACTTGCCTCTGCTTCGGTAAATTCCTGTTGGTAAACCCGAGACCGACCATATTTGGTAAAGTAAGGACTCCAACCTTCTTGAATAAGCTTAAGGTTGAAGTTATCTGTGGTTTTATGCACATAACAAAGCAAACGGCCAAAGTTATCACGATGTTTAACTAAACAAACCTCTTCGGCGTCGTCCGTATCAAATTCAAGGTCAACCTTGACTAGTCCGCCGCCTACGGCTGAGAAATATAGTCTTGCCATATCAGTGGCTAACTGCCCTGCTTTAGTATGCGGAAGTTTTGGACTGCCCGACTTTTCTTCTGTATCCACACAAACCAGTCGCAGTGATTCATTCTTGTTACTGAGACGCACACTGATGGTGTCGCCATCAGCAACCTTAATAACCTGGAGATTTTCGATTCGTGTTCCCATGATTTTGTTTCTCTGTATATTTGTAACGGATCACATTGAGTTACTACCCAACACCTGCCATGTATCGTCCTCGGAGAGCGACGCCTCCAACACCTCCCGCTCCCGCGCTTCCTTGCCACGTCGGTTCCCGAAGATCTCTTGGCCTCCGCCCAAGCCGGCAGTCTCTTATACACAGCTTGGCCTCGATCCAGCGGTGGAGGAAGTTCCAAAGAAGTTCTATATATCGCCTCTAAGATTTCACAGAATATAGTTCGCATGGAACCGCAGGTAGTGGATCACATCGCGACTATCGGCTGCGTGCTGCCCTCCCGGTAGGTTGGCACGGGGCGTTGGCCATCGCGGACTTTTGGTATTCACGGCTTCTGTGTGTTCCGCTGCCATCGCGGCCCGTTCAAATAAACCTGGGACCAGCCTGTCGTTCAATCTTTGCTAGTAAAAGACGGTTAAGGCGCTTGATCTTACATAGCTGCCTGCCCCATAGCATTAGTAGGTCGATTGGCAGCACCGTCTGCGCGAATGGCATCCAACAAATACTCCTGCAAGAAGCGTATCGTGGTATAAAACGCAAAATCGGCGTTTCGCTTCTTTCGAAATCCATGTCCTTCATCCCGGGCTAGCAAATACCACATTGGGATCCGATTGTTTCTCACGGCGCGCGCGATCTGCTCGGACTCGCTCGGCGGAACACGCGGATCATTGGCTCCTTGGATGACCAGCAGCGGTTTGTTTATTCGATGCGCTTGGCGAAGCGGTGCGTTCTTATCCAGGAATGCCCGCATAACGGGATCGCGTTCATCGCCGTATTCCGCACGGCGCAGATCGCGCCGATAGCCTTCCGTGTTCTCTAGAAAAGTGCGCAGATTCGCGATGCCGGCGGCGTCCACCGCGCAGCGAATGCGATTTGGGTATCGAGTCGCGGCTACGAGAGACAGGTGCGCCCCGTAACTGAAGCCCGTCACCATCACGCGCTCCATATCCAGGCTCTCGTCCTTCGCGATCCAATCGAGCAGCGAGCCGATGTCTTTATAGGCGTCTACTCTTTTATAGCCATCATCCAGTTTTAGGAAGGTCTTCCCATACCCCGATGAACCGCGCACATTGGGTAGGATCACAGCGATCCCCAGCTCGCTGATGTAGTAATTCGTGCGTGCTTTAAAGTCAGGGCGCGCCTGGCTCTCCGGCCCACCGTGAAAGTCGATCAGGACGGGTCGCTTACCAGCAAACCTTTTCGGTGGCATGTAAAGCAAACCAGAGATCTCCCGGCCATCGAAGCTGCGCCATCGAATAGTTTGGGGTGTCGCGAAGGTCGAAGGATCCAAGCCGCCCGTTTCACTGTATGTCCAGCGCTCGATTTCTCCTGTGTCTACGTCCACTGAAAACACGTCGCGGGCACTGTGTGCGGAGCTCAGTGCTAAAGCGAGCTCGTGACGGTTCTTCCGCCATCGAACTTTATTAAATACACCTTCTGGAAGCCTAGGGGCCGGCACCTCGTGGTCGTCTGATGTAGCCAACAACCTCAGTCGGCTGATCCCGTTTTCATTAGTGACAAAGGCGACAAGGGACCCATCATCGGAAACCTCAAGGGAGGTGACATCCCACGGGATGTGGCTGGATAGTATTCGATAGGTTCCATCATCAAGATCGATTTTGGCGAGTTGCAGAAACTCGGAGTCCTTGTCGCTCGCCACATACACCGCACGCTCCTTTTTGCCAAAACGGGGACTGCGGTAGGCAATGCCTGAGGAAGCGAGACTTATACGGGTTTTTACACCCGTTTTTACGTCGACTAACCAAAGGTGACTCTCGTTTGCCGAGATGAACTCCTGGGTTAGCAACTCCTCGTCGTCGTGCGACCAATCGGCAACACTCCAGCCTCCACCCGCGAGGGTCGCGATGCGGTGTTTGGTCTCAGGCAGCGCGGGATTGATCCGGTAAATCTCGCTAAATGCGCCGTCCTTGCCTTCACCGACCCGGCGGAATGCAAGCCATTCTCCTGCATTCGACCACGGCCCCAAGCTGTGCTTTGCCTCACCGTCGGTGACCAGAATCTCCCGCCCGCTCTCCAAATCAAAGCGGTAGATCTGGTAGAATTCGTTCCCTCCCAGATCTTTGGTAAGGACGAAATATCGCCCCTGCCTTGGCTCATAGGAAGCGTCGTCCGCCGGCTCTTTAAAATACGTGAGTTGATAACGAGCCCCCCCAGACATTGCTACCCGGTGCACTTGCGTCGTGTCTGAGAAACGAGTGCGGATGAGTATTTCCCGCCTCATGGGATGCCAGCTTGTAAAATGGGCCGCGCGAAACTCCGTATAGGGCCCGGCTTCTGCGACGAGGGACGCCGGGATCTCAGGGATACCCTCGGTGATGAGTTCGTCCGCGGGTGCGATACGATTTTCTTTTCCAGATCCAGTGGCGAGGACGCAAACAAACATAAGGATAAAGGGGACTGGTTTCTTCACTTGCTCTGACTGTCAGGGTAGTGGGAAAAAGTGCGACCGACCTTTATAGTAGCCTCTGCTCGGCCTTTGCGATCTGGTTAAGTGATCCATAAACGCGGCTGGATAGCAACAGCATTTTTTCTGGGTCGGTGCGGTCACTGCTACGCCACCGTATGCCGGTCGCCATCGCATGCGCAAGACGACTGTGGCGACGGAGTACACGTATGAGGTTCCGTATTGGCATGGCGGTTGCTGCTTTTGATCGAATAGCCAGAAGCACCGGTGATCATGGATCGAGACACTTTTTGTCATCAGTTGCTCGA
>JAKEHO010000041.1 GCA_022614965.1 Gammaproteobacteria bacterium | reverse complement strand
CCCTTAAGCCAATGGTCCCACCAACGCAGGACCTCCTGCAGGAAGCCGATTGTCGGTCCCGGCACGCCATCATGCGGGAAGGCATGCGCCCACGGTCCGATTAAGCCTTTCCGGGGTACCTGGAGTCGTGCTAGCAGCCGTGGGATAGCGTTCGAGTAGGCATCGGCCCACCCGCCGATGGCGTAGACGGGACAGGCGATCTGGTTGTAGTTTTCACACACTGAACCGTGTTTCCAGTAAGCATCACGTTGTTGATGTTTGAGCCACACCTCGGGAAACAGCACGGCGTGCTCGAGACGATCCAGCCATATCTCGCGCCAGCGCGCACCCACGAGCGCCGGATCCGGCGGATAGGCGTTATAGGTCAGCAGCACCGAGCCCCATGTCAGGTTCTCGTTCAGCAAGCAACCGCCCATGTAATGCGCGTCATTGGCATAGCGGTCATCGGTCGAACACAGTGTGACGATCGACTTAAGTTCCGGCGGCTGCCGGCTCGCCACCTGCAATGAGTTGGACCCGCCCCAGGAGATCCCCATCATCCCGACGGCACCGCTGCACCACGGTTGCGATGCGAGCCAGCGGATGATCTCCACCGCATCGTCATGCTCAATATTGGTGTACTCGTCCAGCAGCAAGCCATCGGAATCGCCGGAACCGCGCAGGTCGACCCGCACGGCGGCATAACCGTAGCCGGCGAAATAGTAATGCATTGGCTCATCGCGCGCTCGCGTGAAATCGCGCTTGCGGTAGGGTATGTACTCGAGGATTGCCGGAACCGGTGAGACCTCCGCATCATCAGGCAGCCAGATCCGCGCGGCCAAGCGGTAGCCGTCAGACATCGGGATCCAGCAATTTTCGATTTCTCTGACTTTATGCGGAAACGTTTCTACAACTCTGACCATAGTACTCTCGGCTAGGCAACCGTGTCGCCATCACCAATCTCGGCGACACCGGGCTCCGGGATGCGATAGCGCGCGGCACGTCATTTAGACCTTACCCGGTGAATTGTGCGGTCTTGATCGCCGCACACGCAGCCTCTGAGTCGACCAAAACGCCCCGGCAAGGCGTTCACGCGCATCAAAACCGGCATCAAGATCCCAGCAGTTGATGATCGCCAATCGAAAGCCGCCGGGGGGCATCGGGTGCAGTTTCGGCGGTTTATTTTCGTGGAAGGTGATCTGAATGCTCGATATCCCTGGCCTCTGTAGCAGCTCGGTCACTATGCTACGCTCGACCTGCTTATAACGAAGTCCATGTCTACCAAAGAGTACGACGCTGTACCCAGCCCGACGGGAATCATCTCGAAACGTCCAGCGCCGGTGTGCGTAGAGTTCCACGAGACTCTCAACCCAACCCGGCCCGTAGAGATCGACCCACTGGTCGGCAAAGCGCAAATGGCATTCAATGATCTTTCCTCCAATGGTTTCGAAATTAATCATCCCCGTATAGCCTTTCAGGTTCCGGCGCAACCAATCACCGCAATACTGTTCGATCGTTGGCCGCGGATCCGCGAGCACGGTCCAGTAGTCGAACATCCCGTTACCGAGCGCCATACCCATAGCATGTCGCCACCAGACAGACTCCCCTTCAACAACGGCTGTATCGCTGCTGACGTGCTGGCCCATAAGCAGCGGCATCCACATGTGCCCGGGCGCTTGTTCACGCTCGTATTCCTCCGGGGATTCGACGACCTTGCTGCCGGAACCCATGCCCCGCATGTTGTAGATCGGTTTGCTGAACACAGGAAATCGGGGAGGCATGATCCCATGCGGACCATGATCAAGCCCTTGCGTCTCGCAGATCAGGAGCTTGTTGTACACCCAGCAGTGCTGTGGGTAGAGCCGATAGGAGTCCGCGTCGTCGGTCGGGATGTTGACGTTGTCGGGACAGGGTACACCCTCAAAGTACTGGGTGCGCCAGGGATCTCTTTCTAAAATGGGCATATTGAGGCCTGTATCGCGGTGAGCAATTGAAGTGACGATGGAAACAACCTCATGAATCGAGCAACGGCACTCTTTCTCTCATTCTCTTAAGCTCAGCTGCCGCGCCAACACCATGCCGATCCCGCAGAGGAAAAGCAGCGCGCCGCCTGCAGTCGAGATAGCCAGTATCTTAAGTAACTCGACTCCAATAAAGAAAAATTTACAGTAACTCAACCAAGAGCGGGGTTCCCCCTGACAGCCATTTTTTTTCCGATGCTTGGAACCCATGCCTCGGGTAAGCATGGGAAAGATAGGCAATACGGCAACAGGGACGCTCACAACATAGAGCTCAAGGGCTCTTGCTAGGGATGCACGTCTCCCTCATTTCAGGCGCAATTCGCTCTCCAGATCCGCACGCGGGTCCATCTCGAGCACAGCCTGCGAGGTGCGTACCATCGGCACAAACGGCCCTTGCGACTCTGTCGAAATTGGCGGGCCTACACGCATGCGATAAACCCCGAACAGCCCGAGCAGCGCCAGCACCGCGGCAAAATAAACAAGCAAGGTCCGGGGGCCGAGCGCATCCATGAGCAACCCAGCCGCCGCCGGGCCCACCGTGGCGCCGATGCCGTAAATCAAAAGCAGCCCACTGGTCGCGTTGAGGACCTCTGCCGGGGCGAGGTGATCGTTCACGTGGGAGATACTAAGAGAGTACAGTGAGAACGCAAAGCCACCATACAGGAAAGCGCTAATGAGAAGTCCGAGTTGCGAGATCTTGGCCGCGGCGAACGTAAGCAATGCAAACGCCGCAGCTGCAAAGCACGCGACGGTGAGCACGATGCGTCGGTCGTGGCGATCCGAGAAGCGTCCGATAGGGAACTGCAGCAGTGCACCACCCACAATCGTTGCGCTCATAAAAGCGGCGATCTCGGCGTTCGATAGGCCGATCCCATACGCAAACACGGCACCCATACCCCAGAAGGCCCCCATGCACAGGCCGGAGGTCAAGGTGCCAAAGAAACCCAGTGGCGAAATGGCGTAAAGCTCCTGTATGTCTGTATGCGGCACGTCAACGGGTGGCGGCTCACCCACACCGGTCAAGGCGACCGGTACCAGCGACAGCGACAGCAAAATCGAAACGAGCGCGAAAGGCACAACGCCTCGCGGGTCCCCCACCAAGATGAAGGACTGACCGATGGCCATTGCGGTCAAATTGACGGTCACGTAGACGGCGAATATCCGGCCGCGCTGCTCGTTCGGCGCCAGCACATTGAGCCAGCTCTCCATTACCATAAAAATCCCCACCATACAGACACCGGTAATGATGCGCAGCACACCCCAGACTACCGGTTGCACGACAAGGGCATGGGTAATTGCGGCGGCGGATTGGACTGCCGCCATGGCGGCAAAGGCACGGACATGGCCAACCCTGCGGATCATCGCTGGACAAAAGAAGGTTCCAATGATAAAGGCTAGGAAATAAGCGGACATGATGGCGCCCGTCACGGCGTCGGGGAAACCCTCAAGCCCTGCCCTAACACCGAGCAGCGTACCCAGCATCCCATTGCCGCCGAGCAGGATGCCCATGCCGAGCAGCAGCGTCGAAGTCCGGGCAATGGTAGAGAGCATAAGCGACAATGCGAGCGAGCCTGCAGCTTACCGCGTCAGACTATGTGACGCCTCTCCTCACGGGTTGCTTGTGTATAGTGCAGCATGGGCAGCACGGTCATCGTCCATCGCGTCGCGCTACACCGTGCAGGACCCAACCGATGATGATGCCGACGCCGAGCAAGGTGAAGATCAGCAACGCGCGAGAGAGCGGAAATTGCCAGAACAGAAAGGTGATCGGTACAACTTCAGTGTTCTGGAGCATGAAAAGAACCACCAGAAACAGCAAACCCAACCCGATCGCTATGCGAATTCTCATGGCATCGCTTCTGCGTTTACCCGCGCCCCAGCAAGCACTCGCCGCCGATCCAATTGGAGTAGCTGGGCGTTTTCGCTTGAGATCACAGGAGAGCGGGGTCAACTGGGCCAAAGGCGTGCACAGTATCCGATTTTTCACACAAATTCAAAGGGATTTCCGTAAAATTAAAATAGAAAAAATAGAGCACCTGCGGCGGCAGTCTTGCACTTCCGCGGTCTATCCTCAAGAATTCGTGCCCATGCTTGGGTTTGCCGTACGAGTACGCGACCGGGGCTCACGTGAGCTCAGGTCCAAGAATGCATGATGAAGGGGGGCCAAAATGGAGTGGATAACAAATTCGGAAATCTGGGTGGCGTTCGTAACGCTGACCGCACTCGAAATCGTACTCGGCATCGATAACATCATTTTTATTTCGATTCTAGCGAGCAAGCTGCGGGGGCGCGAACGCCGGCGGGCACGCATCTTCGGTCTGGCATTTGCCATGCTGACGCGAATCGCGCTGTTGTTCTCGCTCGTCTTAATGATGCGCTTGACCACGCCGCTGTTCGATATATTCAATCAAGCCATCTCTGGTCGTGATCTGATCCTGATTGCGGGTGGACTTTTCCTGATCGCCAAGGGCACGCTTGAGATCCATGACAAGCTCGAGGGCAAGGAGGGTCATGCTTCGCTCCACGCCGCCGCGTCATTTGCGGGGATAGTTCTCCAGATCGCGATCCTGGACATCGTGTTTTCGCTCGACTCGGTAATTACCGCCATCGGTCTGGTAAACCAACTCGCGATCATGGTTGCAGCCATAGTCATCGCTACCCTATTCATGATGGTGTTTTCCGGCCCCGTGAGCGATTTCGTTGACCGCCATCCGACGATCAAGATACTGGCGCTGAGCTTTCTCGTGCTCGTAGGGATCGCTTTAGTAGGAGACGGATTTGATATGCATATTGCGAAGGGCTATATCTACTTCGCCATGGGATTCTCGGTGCTTGTGGAAATGCTCAATATGCGCATCCGCCGCCCGCGCGCTGAACCCGTAAGGCTTCGCAAGGCTTACGCAGCGAAGGGCACGGGCAAAAGTAAAACCCCGTGATCACATCAACCACAACCTAATGCTTTTTTGAAGCGGGGGAAAGTTAAGATGGGTCTGGGGTTGGCCTTAAGACAAAGGCGCATCAGTTTTGCAATGCGTCGTCACTTAACCGATCAACGAGGTTTGTCACGGCACGGTCAAATAAGGATTGGGACGGCGCCTCAATGACCCTCACGCTGCCTCGCCGGAATTCAATCGCAAGCCCATAGAGCGTCTTGGCCGCCACTTTCATACCCTGCCGGTCGGTAAACAGGAATTCCCCTGTTTCAGGGCTGACATAGGTAAGCCGCCCTCGCTTAGTCGTGCCGTCTTCCGCACGGAATTCAAGCCAGGTGTTGATCTCCAAGCTTGTTACTCTATCGATGTACTCGTGCTCAATAGCAGCGGTCGCATCATCCGTCGTATCATAACCAAGCACGATCTCCTCGACCTCAACTTTCCCTTGCCCCAAAAGCGCGGTAATCTCGGGGGGCAAGCCGGACAAGTCGAACTCTGAGTCCTTAGACATTTCTTCTGTTTGACCAGCTCGCGTCGGCTGCATGCGCCCACGAACCTCAGCTCTCTTTGCCTTCGCCATTGACATCACGTCGAGCACAGCTTCGGACCTTGCAACATTTGTGATTTCTTCTCTATTGACCAGCTCATTGGTGTGAGACTGGAGCTTGACCGCAGAAATGTGGCGCCGCGCCAGCTGCCCAAAGAACCGCTTGCGCTCCTTAGAATCAATAGAAATGAGATTGAGCCCTGAGTTCAACTGTTTGAGTAAGCGTGGCAAAAGGCTCACAAGCTTCTTTCGATCATCCGCGGTATATTTGGGATCAATACTCCAGATGAGCTCTTCCATCGTCTGAACAGCTACCTTCCATGCAACGCTGTCTTCACCTTTCTTGACGCATATGACAAACAGTACCTTCTTCCAATGATTTGCTATAAATGCCCTCATAAACTCATCGACGGCCGCGTTGCCGATGCGCCGCTTGAGTTCATCGCGCACCAATTCCTTCGCAAGCTCAAGCTGCTCTCTTGCGTGAATGGCCCTTGCGGATCGCTCGGCCCGCTCTCGCGCCCTTCTCTCTTCCTCAAGAACAAATTGATCAAGCTCATCGGCCAGCTCAGTAAAGATATTAATGTTGTCATCAAACTCATCGAGGATCCGATGGACAATGGCTTCGACCTTCTTATAAAGACTATCATTCTGGTCGTGATCTCCGCTCCATCCAATAGCGGCATCGGCAAGCGTATTGAGCAGCCGACGTGCGGGATGAGACTTCTTCGAGAATAGAGCCTTGTCGAGCAGAGCAACCTTCAGCACCGGAATTTGTAACCTCCCGATCAAGGCCTTCATTCCATCAGCAACGCTGTCATCATCGAGTATGTAATCGAACAACATTGCCACGATGTCGATCGTTATGTCATCGGCATTGCTTATACTGTTGGCAACATTCGTCGCCTTCAGATACCTCAGAATATTGACCGAACCGCTCTCGAGCGCAGACAGATCGAACGCACCACCCTCGCCTATTATCGAATCAGCATTGCCGTGCTGTAGCATCGTGAGGGTATCGAGCATATTCGCCCGTTGATCGTCTCCTTGTTCGCCGAGCTTTCCCATACCGCCCCGGGCGAGATTCGCTGACATCAACTGCTGCAAGGTGTGAAATACGTCATCTCCGGATGGCCCAGAGCTGGCCGTTTTCCTACCCCGACCGTCCGAACGTTGCGCTGCCTCCGGCTCCGCGCCCCCGTACTTTTTCGAACGTCTGCCGACTCGTGGGCGAATCGAGGGAAGCACATTCTTATCAACGAGGTGATGATTGATTTCGTGGTAAATTCCACCTACCTCGTTTGCAAGGTATTTACTGAACAGTCGCAAAATTACGAGTCGGACGTCGGTCCTTGATTGTATTTCTTTGCAGGCTTCCTTCAATGCGTTGCATATCACCTCGGGGCTCATGGGATTATCGACTTTGTGCAGACCCGGGTCGTTTAGCAGCAGCCCCATTCGCCTATCCAGAGCAAACAGTTCTTCTTTGCAACTCGTCTTGATTGCCGCAATCATGTTGGCTACGGCAAGAGATTCCTCGAGATCATCATCTTCAACTAGACTCAGCTCCAACTCGCCATCGTTAGAATCCGAACCGTCAGACCCCTTTTTAGCATTTCTGTCGCGCTTTACTTCCTTGTTAAAGGCCTCAACGTAATGCTGCCTGAATTCACCCTCTATCGCTGTCCGTTTTTCTCGTAGCTCCTGCATCGCATCGTAATAAACTCTTCGCAGTGCATCGTTTTCTGCCATTTCACCGAGGCCAAAGAGCGCATCCTGGACCTTATCCAGAATGCTGGAGATGGATTGCGGAAGGCGCGCCGCTGCCATTTCCCGACAGTCGCGCAACAGGCTGATCGACTCCTTTGGATCTAGGCGTCGAGCCGTGTTCTTATAGTCATCCATTTGGATGACATTGAGTTCTGATCTAACAGCCACGTTCAGTCATCCATAGCCGAGATACAGTCGTTTGAAAGGGAGGTTTGGCCGCACCGCGTGCGACCATTCCCACGCGTTTGTCCGCGGACATGGTTAAGCAATTCGGGAAGCATTGAGATCCTGATCAGCAGAAAAGACCCGCAGAGGGAAGCGATGAATG
Organism: Gammaproteobacteria bacterium; assembly: GCA_022614965.1. Taxonomy (GTDB): domain Bacteria; phylum Pseudomonadota; class Gammaproteobacteria; order JAKEHO01; family JAKEHO01; genus JAKEHO01. Next base: position 3,781 of record JAKEHO010000041.1, on the reverse strand, counting down.
GAGCCACTGTAAATCCGTTACGAAAATCGTTTTTCGAGTAAAGAAACGCGACGGGCCAAAGCACCAGACCTGCAATGGTTGGTACAGCCAATTTGTTCAGGCAAGCGCCAATTTCCGGTGTGAATACATTCATTCTCACAGCATGCCGACCAGACGGAATAACACAAAGCTAAGTGTAGGAAACAACTGCATAATTCCTGGACCTGAATTGTGCGACGATGATCACATTAACAGCTATTCAAGTGTGATTTAGTTCACAAAATGGAGTGGGTCGACGAAAAACCTTCTATTTGAGGTGCTTCCCAAGCGCCGCTGCCGAACACTTACGCGTTGCTGCTCTGAGCGCCTACGGCCTGACCGCCGCTGGGTCATGTCCACAGAGTCGGTCCTCTGTCACGATCATCTGTGACCCGAATCACAAAATCGTAATTGAAATCTGCGCCCGTTGCATCAGTGAATTAGCTTTACTAATAGGAATGAGTTTTAACGAAGTCGGTATTCACGATGGCGAATCACAAGCTCAGCATTGCCGTCATTGCCATTTGCTTTTGTCTCGGTGGTTGCGCAGCGCCTATTGCGCTCCAATTCGCCTCCACCGTGGGTAGCGGCGTCTCCTACGCAACGACTGGAAAAGGCCCGTTCGATCACATGATCTCCAACATTGCGGAAAAAGATTGCAAGCTACTCCGCCTGATGCAAGGAGAAGACATCTGCGTCCCCCTTGACGAGGCAACGGCACAAGACGATGCGGCGCCGGCCGCTAACAAGACGCCAAGTGAAAATTCTACTACGAACGTAGCATCGTTCTATCGCCCAAACGACGTGTCGATAAATAAGGCTACGCCGGACAAGAGCGTCAATAAAGACACTACGGCTGTCGGACCAACAGCCAACGAGAAGCCGAATACCTATACTACGAACGTAGCATCGTTCTACCGCCCAAACGACGTATCGACAGACAAGGCGCCCGCGCACGAAAATATCAACAAAGACCCGGTCGATCACATGATCTCCGCAATTGCAGAAAAAGATTGCAGGCTACTCCGCCTGATGCAAGGAGAAGACTTCTGCGTACCCCTTGGCGAAGCAACGGCACAAGACGATGCGGCGCTGGCCGCTAACAAGACACCGAGTGAAAATTTTACTACGAACGTAGCATCGTTCTATCGCCCAAATGACGTATCGACAGACAAGGTACCCGCGCACAAGAATACCAACAAAGGCATTACGACTGTGGCGAAAGTAGACAACAAGGCGCCGAACGAAAACATCACTAGCATCGCAGCGGTTGATCGCCCCAACAAGGTGTCAACAAACAAGTCCCTCCCGGAAAAGAACCTGGTAGAGGTACACATACCTTCAGCGTACCCTTCAGAAACTGACAAACCAAAGCTCTATCTTGTCATCGGGAGTTTTCCCAAACTCGAAGCGGCAACGCAACGCCGTGACCTCTGTGCAATCCTCAATCCAATCATCACGACTGCACGACTTGACGGACAACGTTACTACCGGGTTGTGGTTGGTCCATACGAGAGCAATCAGATCAAGGCAGCGCAAAAGCAAATTGTCGCCACGGGCGTGACCGACAGCTGGCCTGTGAGATTGATCTTGTCGTCGGCGCGGGTAGCATTTGTACTTTAGGCTCTTTCTTAACAGGCCCGTAGGGCTAACGGGCCTCCCGATCGGGGATATGTTGTCTGCCTTAGCGTCTCACCGGACCGTGCCGCGGCAGCTTCTAATTGCCTTGCCCAAAGTCGATCAAACCAAGATTGAGCTATCCACTTGCGGCGGACGCCGACTTTCAAGCGATGCAGGGGGGACGTGCGCCTACATGGGGCACAGGAGGTTTGTGATAACGATCCGCGTTCCACTGCGCTTATCGGGCAGAAAGCGTCGTGGTGACGCTCAGAAACGGTGACGTAGGAAAATCCTCGGAGAAGATAGGGGTCCTACGAGACCTTGGGATCCCAGCGCCCCGCAGTGCAAGCCTGACTCAAATCGCTTTACACCCGTTCGTCGAACCACTTTCCGATCGCGGGAGGAACCATCTTCTGAGCTTTACTACTTACATAGATGCCGATGTGGCCTCCTGGAAATTCCAGTGCGGTATAGTCCTGGGTGCCGACATAGTTCTTTAACGCGATCGAAGAGGCGGGTGGGACCAAGTGGTCATCGGCTGCATATATATTGAGAACCGGTACAGTGACATTCTTCAGATCGACGTTGCGATCACCGATCGTCACAGTGCCTCTGATGAGGCCATTTGCCTGATAGAAGTCCTTGGTGAATTGGCGGAAAGCCTCGCCAGCTTGGTCAGGGCTGTCGAAAATCCATTTCTCCATGCGCATAAAATTCTTCGCCTTCTCTGGATCGTCCAAGACGTTAATCAGATCCATGTACTTCTGACCCATAAGTCGGAAGGGCTTCAGCGATACGAAGGTCCAGTTAAGCAATTCCCCAGGGATATTCCCCATGGTGTCGACTAAGAGATCGACATCCACTTTTTGGATCCAATGACTGAGCAAATCATTGGGCGTGTGGAAGTCCACAGGCGTGACGGTAGTAACGAGGTTGCGGACCTTGTGCGTATGCAGCGCCGTGTAGCACAGACTGAAAGTACCTCCCTGGCAAATCCCAAGCAGATTGATCTTTGCTAACCCATGCCGTTTACGGATGACATCGACGCAACGGTCGATGTAGCCATCAAGGTAGTCCGTGAGTGTCAGAAACCTGTCTGCCCCATCGGGGTAGCCCCAATCGATGAGATACACGTCAAGGCCAGCGTTCAGCAACCCTTGTACCATGGAACGACCTTCTTGGAGATCCGTCATATAGGGACGATTGACGAGTGCGTAGACAATTAAAACCGGAATTGGGTTACACACACGTTCGGTAGCCGGCTTAAACTGGTAGAGGACCAGCTTGTCTTCGTAATACACCCCTTCTTTAGGGGTGACACCAACATCGATTTCCCCGATTTCACTGAGTGTGTTCAGCCCCTGAGCGAGTTTGCTGTTGAACTCGAAGATTTCCCGAAGCGCCTGGTCGGGCCTTATCTGCAACGGCATCATGACGTACTCCTCGTGCCCTTATCTCTGCGCCGATTGCGCCTGGAGGTGGGTTTCGCTTTGACCGTTCCGGTAGTCTTCGTTGCTTGGGTTCGAGGCGCGCGCACGCCAGGCCATTGGCGAATGACACGGCCATCCCCCTGAAGCGTAGCTTTCAAATCATCCAGTTCTGCGCGCACAGTCTTCAGTTCCCTACGCAGGTCCTGCTGTCGAGATTGCATGGTGTCAAAGCCCTTTCGAGTCGGCATATTCATGGCGGCCAGTCCCTCGTCCACCATAGAGCGACCGTGGTGCTTCAGCGCCATGAGCGCATTGACCAGGCGACCGTATAGCTCAGCGTATTCGTCCGTAACTACAAATTGAGCGTAGGCCCCTTCGCTGGAATCCACCCAGAGGTCATAGATCTCGCGCAGTGTTGTCAGATCTCTGCCTTGTTCCGCTAACTCGACGATCTTTTTCTTAAGATGCTCAAGCGAATCGATTGCTACCCTGCCAAAGGCATTCATGTAATTCTGCAGCGCTGTTTGATATTCACCCCCCAATCGGAACCATTCCTGGACCTGTTCCTGCCATTCGCGGGTGTAGCCCACGCCCGGAACGGACAGAAAACGGTCCGCGACGCGCGTCACACCCTCGGGTTTGAGTCCTTGCATGAAATCCCCCGGTAATACGGACATGGATGATGCCGTACGTCGCCAGGTATCCAAGGGCAT